>NZ_JAELTZ010000074.1:0-13239 GCF_016429115.1 Aquitalea sp. ASV15
GATGGTCAGCACATTCAGCCGGTAGTAGAGATCGGCGCGGAAGCTGCCGGCGCTGACTTTTTCTTCCAGCCGGGCCGAGGTGGCGGCAATGATGCGGATATCCGCGCGCAGCACGCGGTTGGAGCCCAGCTGTTCGAACTCCTTGTCCTGCAATACCCGCAGCAGCTTGGCCTGCAGTGCGGCCGGCATGTCGCCGATTTCATCCAGAAACAGCGTGCCGCCATCGGCCAGTTGCAGCTTGCCGCTGCGACCTTTCTTGTCCGCCCCGGTATAGGCGCCGGCGCTGGCACCAAACAACTCGGCTTCCAGCAGGGTGTCGGGAATGGCCGCCATGTTCAGGCTGACCAGCGGCTTGCCTGCCCGTGGCGAGGCAGCGTGAATGGCGTGGGCCAGCACTTCCTTGCCGGTGCCGGTTTCGCCCAGCAACAACACCGCCCCTTCCAGCGGTGCCGCCAGCCGCGCCTGGCGCTTGACCTCGCTGATCAGCGGGCTGTCGCCGACAAAATGTTCAAAGCTGTATTTGGCACGGCGGGCCTGCGCCAACGATTCGCGGGTGGCGGCCAGTTCCTCGGCCAGCCGGGTGAATTTGGCCACCAGCGGTGCCAGTGACTGGATCTGGTCGAACAGGGCAAAGCCGACCGCGCCCACCGTACGGCCGCTTGCATCCTTCAGCGGCAGGCGGGTGACCACCAGCTGGTCGTCGCCGGTGGGCATGATGTCCAGCAGCATGGGTTCGCCGGTGCGCAGCACCTCGCGCATCTGGCTATTGGGAATGACGTTTTCCACTGGCTGGCCCAGTGCGCTTTGCGGGTCGGCAAAGCCGAAGCGCCCGGCATAGCGGGCATTGATCCAGATGATGCGCGCCTGCTCGTCCACGATTACCGTGCCCTGGTAGAGATCGTCCATATGCTGGAACAGCGACTGCATCGCCCATTGCCGGACGTGATCATAATCTGCCAGTTCGGAAGCGGAGTGGGGCACGGTCTGTCCTTGGCCAAGGTGGATGCGGCAGATTACCACGCAGGCCGGGCGCATCGCCAAGCTGCTTGGTCGGCTTGCAATATTATATAAAAATATATAATATAAATCATGCAAAACAGCTGAGGAGCTTTCCATGAGTCATGATTACACCGCACTGGCCCGCGATCTGGGCAGCAAGCTGGCCGACTTCCGCCGCGAAATACCTGAAACCATGAAGGGCTTCGGCCAGATGAGCCGCGCCGCCCATGCCGATGGCGCGCTGTCCAACAAGACCAAGGAGCTGATCGCGCTGGCCATCGGCATCGCCAGCCGTTGCCAGGGCTGTCTGGCCTTCCATAGCAAGGCGCTGGTGGAGCTGGGTTGCAGCCGCGCCGAGTTCATGGAAATGCTGCAAGTGGCGGTGTACATGGGCGGCGGACCGTCGCTGATGACGGCGGCAGAGGCGCTGCAAGCTTTTGAAGAGTTTGGTGGAGAAGCGGCCGCTCATGCCTGATGGCTGACTGGTGTGCGGCATGCCAAGGGTGTTGTCGTCTGGAACTGGCCCCGCTTGCGGGGCCTTTTCATGTGTTCTGCTGAATAAGCCAGCCGGTAGTGCCCGGCCAGATGGCCGGTAGGTGCTCGCAGTCATGGCAAATATGCTACAGCGCGATCTGCATGGATGGCAGATCGCATCTTGCCCATGACATCGCGCATGGCTTTCAATTTCTACCGCAGGAAAATACATGACGAGCCAACACTCTGCTTTACCCACCATTGTCATCGTTGGCGGCGGTGCCGGCGGCCTGGAGCTTGCCACCCGTCTGGGGCGTACCCTGGGAAAACGGCAGGCAGCACGCATCATGCTGATCGACAGCGCGCCAGCGCATATCTGGAAACCCCTGCTGCACGAAGTGGTCAGTGGCGCACTCAATACCGGCATGGACGAGGTCAATTATTTTGCGCATGGCTACCGCAATGGCTATGTCTTTGAATATGGCCGCATGCAGGCACTGGATCAGCAGCGGCGCTGCGTGCAGCTGGCCGCCGTGCTGGACGAAGCGGGCAAGCTGCTCAGCGCTGAGCGCGAAGTCCACTACGACTATCTGGTATTGGCTGTTGGCGCCGAAACCAATGATTTTGGCACGCCAGGGGTCGCACAGTACGCCATGCAGCTGAATAATGCAGCCGATGCCAAGCAGCTGCGCCAGCGCGTGCTGGAGCTGGCATTCCGCTGTGCCAATGCCGCCGACACTGACAGCACGCTGCAGATTGCCATTATTGGCGGTGGCGCCACGGGGGTTGAGCTGGCGGCAGAGCTGCATCGCGCCCTGTTCGAGCTGCATTTGTATGGCGCCAATCTGCAGCCGGAGCGGGTGAAAATCTATGTCATCGAGGGCGCCGAGCGTTTGTTGCAAGCCGGCACACCGGCATTGTCGGCCTATGCCGAGCAGCAACTGAGCGCCAGCCATATCACGGTGATGACCAGCAGCCGCGTGGCCCAAGTGCAGTCAGACAGGGTGGTGCTGCAAGGTGGCAAGGAAATCGCCGCCGACCTCATCGTCTGGGCCGCCGGGGTCAAGGCGCCAGACTGGCTGGCCGGGCTGGATGGCTTGCGCACCACACGCAGCAAGCAACTGACGGTGGATGAGTATTTGCGCTGCCAGGGGAGTCAGCATATTTACGCCATCGGAGATTGTGCTGCCGCGCCAGACAGCCATGGCAGCCATCCCTTGCCCGCCACTGCCCAGGTGGCGCATCAGCAAGCGCGCTGGCTGGCGCAAACCCTGCAATTGCAACTGCAAGGCGGCCAGGGACCGGCCTTTGTTTTCCATCCCAAGGGAATGCTGGTGTCGCTGGGCCAGCAGGGTGCGGTGGGTAATCTGCTGGCCGGGCCCAAGCGCCAATATCTTGTCGAAGGGCGCGGTGCCAGGCTGATCTACAACGGTCTGTACCGTCAGCATCAGGCGGTGCTGTATGGCTGGCGTCTGGCCGGTTTGCTGTATCTGGGTGACAAGCTGCGGCAAAGCGCGCAGCCAGCGCTCAAGCTGCATTAAATCCGCCTCGCGGCCGTGCTGCCCGTGCCGGTTCAGATCGCCAGAATGGCGGCCACCACGCGTCGGTCTTCTGCCATCAGGATATTGAAGGTGCGGCAGGCGGCCTGGGTATCCATCACATCCACGCCGATGCCGGCATTGACCAGTGCGGCCATCAGGCGCGGATGGAAAAAGCGCAGGCTGGCGCCGGAGCCGAACAGCACCACCTCGGGCTGCAAATCCAGCAGCATGTTGAAATGTGACTCTGCCAGGCTGGAGAAGTCATCCACACCCCAGGGCTGTACGCTGTCCGGCGTCACGATCAGATTCCCCTCGTGACGTTCGGCATTGATCAGCACATGGCCTTCGCCATAACCGGTAAACAGGTTTTTGCCCTGTCCCAGGGCCTGATGCATTTTCATGGGCTCGCTTTCCTGCAAGGGTATTGATGGTGCTGACGCCGGCGCTGGTGGCGCGCTGGCGCATGCGCGCACTCCGTAATGCAGTGCAGCACGGTTTGGGATAGGATTATACCCTGACCTGCCGTTGCCGGACGGTGTCGCCAATGGCCGGGACAGACAAGGGACTCCAATGAAAGACAACAAACCGCGCCGCCGCAAGACCGCCGCAGGGTCCGGGGCGCGGCCCGTGACGGAAAAACAGGCCACCATGCAGCCAGTACACAAATCGCAGAAGCTCGCCAATGTTTGCTACGACATCCGTGGCCCGGTGCTTGAGCATGCCAAGAAGATGGAAGACGAAGGCCATCGCATCATCAAGCTGAATATCGGCAATCCTGCGCCATTCGGTTTTTTTGCCCCGGATGAAATCATCGAAGACGTCATCGTCAACCTGCCGTCCGCTTCTGGCTATTCCGATTCCAAGGGCCTGTTTGCCGCGCGCAAATCCATCATGCATTACGCCCAGGAAAAGCACCTGCCCAATGTCAGCATGGACGACATCATCATCGGCAACGGCGTGTCCGAGCTGATCGTGATGGCCATGCAGGCACTGCTGGACAATGGCGACGAAGTGCTGGTGCCGGCACCGGACTATCCGCTGTGGACGGCCGCCGTCAGCCTGGCCGGTGGCAAGGCGCTGCATTATGTCTGCGACGAAGAGCAGGGCTGGTTCCCCGATATCGACGACATCCGCGCCAAGATCACTCCCAATACCCGCGCCATCGTGGTGATCAACCCCAACAATCCCACCGGTGCGGTATACCCGCCGGCGCTGTTGCAGCAGATTGTCGAGCTGGCGCGCCAGCACCAGCTGATCATCTACGCTGACGAAATCTACGACAAGGTGCTGTACGACGAAGTCAGGCACACCTCCATCGCCGCGCTGGCGCCGGACCTGCTGGTGGTCACCTTCAACGGCCTGTCCAAGAACTACCGCGCCTGTGGCTATCGCGCCGGTTGGATGATTCTGTGTGGCGAGAAAAAACACGCGCGCGACTATATCGAGGGGCTCAACATGCTAGCCTCGATGCGGCTGTGTGCCAATGTGCCGGCGCAGTTTGCCATCCAGACCGCCCTTGGCGGCTACCAGAGCATCGACGACCTGGTGGCACCCAGCGGCCGGCTGGCCCGCCAGCGCGATCTGGCGCACAAGCTGCTCACCGACATTCCGGGGGTGACTTGCGTCAAGCCGCAAGGCGCCTTGTACCTGTTCCCCCGACTTGACCCGAAAATCTACCCCATCAGTGACGACCAGCAGTTCATCCTGGAACTGCTGCAGGAAGAAAAAGTGTTGCTGGTGCAGGGCAGCGGGTTTAACTGGATTGCGCCGGATCACTTCCGCGTGGTATTCCTTCCTAACTCGGATGACCTGATCGAAGCAATAGGCCGCATTGCCCGTTTCCTGGCGCGTTATCGCCAGCGTCACGGCACCGCCTGATGCATCACGTGGCCGACGGAGAGTACATTCGTCGGCCATGTCATCTGCCTGAAGACCTCCTGGCAAGCCGGCCACAGCCGTTTTGCCAAGAGGCCGTCGGCCCGGGACAAAACACTAGAGACAGACATGGAGATGGTAATGAAACCGATCAATATTGGCCTGATGGGCGTGGGGACTGTCGGTGGCGGTGTCGCCACCGTACTCAAGCGCAATGCCGAGGAAATCGCCCGCCGCGCCGGCCGTGAAATCCGCCTGACCATTGCCTCGCGCCGCAATCTGGAGCTGGCGCGCCAGCTGGTGGGCGACGATGTCAAACTGGTCGCCGATGCCTTTGCCGTGGTCAACGATCCGGAAGTCGACATCGTGGTCGAGCTGATCGGTGGCGACACCGTGGCCAAGGAACTGGTGCTGCAGGCCATTGCCAATGGCAAGCATGTGGTGACCGCCAACAAGAAGCTGCTGGCCGTGCATGGCAATGAAATCTTTGCCCGCGCCCAGGAGCAGGGCGTGATGGTGGCCTTCGAGGCGGCCGTGGCCGGTGGCATCCCCATCATCAAGGCGCTGCGTGAGGGCCTGTCGGCCAACCGCATCGAATGGATCGCCGGCATCATCAATGGCACCTCCAACTTCATCCTGACCGAAATGCGCGAAAAGGGTGCCAGCTTTGCCGACGTACTGGCCGAAGCGCAGCGCCTGGGTTACGCCGAAGCCGACCCCACCTTCGATATCGAAGGTCACGACGCCGGCCACAAGCTCACCATCATGGCTGCCCTGGCCTTTGGCATTCCCATGCAGTTTGATCGCTGCTATCTGGAAGGCATCAGCAAGCTGGACGGCGTGGACATCAAATACGCTGAAGAACTGGGCTATCGCGTCAAGCTGCTGGGCTTTACCCGCCGCACCGATGCCGGCGTGGAACTGCGCGTGCATCCGACGCTGATTCCGGAAAGCCAGCTGATTGCCAACGTCAACGGCGTGATGAACGCGGTACTGGCCAAGGGCGATGCCGTCGGCCAGACCCTGCACTACGGTGCCGGTGCCGGCGCGCTGCCGACCGCCTCCGCCGTGGTGGCCGACATTGTCGACGTGACCCGCCTGCTGACCGCCGACCCGGAACACCGCGTGCCGCATCTGGCCTTCCAGCCGGATCAGCTGAAAGACCTGCGCATCCTGCCGATCGACGAGGTATACAGCTCTTACTACCTGCGTATCGGCGCCGCCGACCGCGCGGGTGTGCTGGCCAATATCACCGGTCTGCTGGCAGAAAACGACATCTCCATCGAAGCGCTGATCCAGAAGGGCTCGGCCAGCGAAGGCAATGCCGAAGTGGTCATCCTCACCCACCGGGTGCAGGAAGGTGCCATCAACGCCGCCATCGCCGCCATCGAGGCACTGGACAGTGTGGCCGGCAAGGTAGTGCGCCTGCGCATGGAAGAACTCAACGACTAAGGCATTCGCCCCGTCATTGCCGGCGGGGCGGCGACTGGATGGTTGCAATGGCAAGACTCTGGATGAATGGCGTAGGCATGGCCTGCGCCCTGACTGCTTCGGCGCTGTATGCCACGCCGCTGACGCCCGGCCAGCATAATCTGCTGCAGGGCTTCCTGATGCGCAGCTGTATCAAGCGCACCCCGGCATCGGACGGGGTGGCCGAGCACTCCGACGCCCAGGTCCAGAAATACTGCCAGTGCGCCAGCGAACACCTGGCCAACACCTTTACCTCGGAAGAAGTGATGGGGGTGTTGACCGGACAGATCCGCAAGGATGATCCGCGCGGCAAAAAGCGGCTGGCAGAAGCCTCCGCTGCCTGCAGCCACCATCTGGATGCCAGTGGCGCCGAATAACAGGCTGCGGGCAGCGCGTCCTGCCCGCAACAGCCCTCCAATTTGTACAGGTTGACCAACTGATCATGAAGTATCTCAGCACACGTGGCGGCATGCAGCCGCAAAGTTTCAGCGACATCCTGCTCATGGGCCTGGCACCGGATGGTGGCCTGGCGCTGCCGGAAAGCTACCCGCAGATCAGCCGCAGCCAGCTGGATGCCTGGCGTGGTCTGTCCTATGCCGAACTGGCATTTGAAATCATCCGCCTGTTCGCCACCGATATTCCCGAGGCCGACCTCAAGGACATCGTCAGCCGCACCTATACCGCGGCCGTGTTTGGCAGCGAAGCCATCACCCCGGTCAAGCGCCTGTCCGATGGCCTGGTGATTCTGGAGCTGTCCAATGGCCCGACGCTGGCCTTCAAGGACATGGCCATGCAGTTGCTGGGCAATCTGTTTGAATATGTGCTGGCCAAGAAAGGCCAGTCGCTGAACATCCTGGGTGCCACCTCCGGCGATACCGGCAGTGCCGCCGAATACGCCATGCGCGGCAAAAAGGGCATCAATGTCTTCATGCTGAGTCCGGATGGCCTGATGAGCGCCTTCCAGCGCGCACAAATGTTCAGCCTGCAGGATGCCAACATCCACAACATCGCCATCAAGGGCATGTTCGACGACTGTCAGGACATCGTGAAGGCCGTGCAGAACGACCACGCCTTCAAGGCCAAATACCAGATCGGCACCGTCAACTCCATCAACTGGGCCCGCGTGGTGGCGCAGGTGGTGTACTACTTCAAGGGCTATTTCAACGCCACCAGCAGCAATGACGAACAAGTCAGCTTCTGTGTGCCGTCCGGTAACTTCGGTAATGTCTGCGCCGGCCATATCGCGCGCCAGATGGGCCTGCCGGTACAGCGCCTGATCGTCGCCACCAACGAAAACGACGTGCTGGACGAATTCTTCCGTACCGGTGTCTACCGTCCTCGCGGCACGGCCAATACCTATGTCACCTCCAGCCCGTCCATGGACATTTCCAAGGCCTCCAATTTCGAGCGCTTCGTGTTCGACCTGCTGGGCCGCGACGGTGCTGCGGTCAAGGCGCTGTGGGCCGATGTCGATGCCGGCAAGGGTTTTGATCTGTCCGCCAGACTGAGCGATGCAGCCGGCAAGTTCGGATTTGTCTCCGGCAAGAGCAGCCATGCCGACCGCCTGGCCACCATTCGTGCCGTGGATGCCAGCGATGGCGTGGTGGTGGATACCCATACCGCCGACGGCATCAAGGTGGCCCGCGAGCTGCGCCTGCCGGGCGAAACCGTGGTCTGCCTGGAAACGGCGCTACCGGCCAAGTTTGCCGATACCATCCGCGAGGCACTGGACCGCGATCCGCCGCGTCCGGCCGGTTTCGACGGCCTGGAAGATCTGCCGCAAAAAGTGGTGGTATTCGACGCCGATGCCGCCAAGGTCAAAGCCTTTGTCGAACAGACGCTGGCTGGCTAAGATAGGCCCAAGTCAGTCAGACAGGCTCCGTCAGGAGCCTGTTTTTTATTGCAGCATGCAACTGTTGCCGGCTTTGCCACTCTGATGGCAGTCGGCTTGCGCCGATACGCATTGGCAACCGGACTGGATACAATGGCAGGATGAAATTCCCTTATCTGTTTCTGAGCATGCTGCTGTCCGGCATGGTGTGCGCTGCGGCCAACCAGGACATGGCGGCACTGGAAAAACTGGCCGACCGCTTCATGCAGCAGGAGGTCAGCCAGCGCCAGGCCAGCTACAAGCTGGGGCGGCTGGATCGGCGGCTGGTACTGCCCGCCTGCAGCAGCCCCAAGGTGGATTGGTCCAATACGGCCCAGACCAGTGGCAATACCAGCCTGGTGATCGTCTGCCCCGATAGCGGCTGGAGCATCCGCCTGCCGGTGACCGTCAGTGAAAAGCAGCTGGGCGTGGTACTGACCCGCTCGGTGGCGGCTGGCGAGGTGCTGCAGGCTGGCGATGTGAAGCTGGTGGAAATGGCCAATCCGGCGATGGCGCGCAATGTCATCAACAGCGTTGACCTTGCGGTCGGCCAGAGCATGCGCAGCGGGGCACCGGCCGGCAGCTGGCTGCGCAATTTCATGGTGCATGCCCCCTATGCGGTGCGCGCCGGACAACCGGTCAAGGTGTCGGCCGGGGGCGACGGTTTCAGCGTGCTGTCCGAAGGCACGGCCAATGGCAATGCCGCGGTCGGCGAAGCGGTGTCGGTCCGGCTCAGTAGTGGCAGGGTGGTGCGCGGAATGGTACAACCGGATGGCACCGTCAGCCTGTCGTACTGAATAAATTTTCAAGAGATTGCTTTTTCAGCCGATAATAGAACAAACCCCTCGTTAGTTTGGAAGGTCCCACCATGAAAATCGACAACTCGGGCAGTGCGGTTGGCGCCTATGCCAGCCAAAGCAAGCTGGCCAAGCGCGATGCCGGCACGCAAGCCTCTGCGACCAGTGCGGCCCCGACCGATAGTGTGGAAATCAATCCGCTGGCCAGCCGTATCAGCGCCCTGGCAAGCCAGGCGGGCGATAGCGAGCCGTCGTTCGATGCCGCCAAAGTGGATGCCATCAAGAGCGCCATTGCATCCGGCAGCTTTTCGGTCGATCCGGGCAAGATTGCCGACAGCCTGATCGCTTCCACCAAAGAATTGCTGAACCAGTAAGCCCGGCGCAATGGTTGACGCTGCCATGAATCAACAACCAGGCTTTGCCGAGCTGTGCCAGGCGGAAACCGCCCATGTGCTGCGGCTGGTTGAACTGCTGCAGCAGGAACAGCAGGTGATGATTGCCGGTCAGGTGCATTTGCTGGAAGCGCTGGCCGACAGCAAGAGCAAGGTACTGGACGAACTGGCCCGCCAGTCGCAGCAGCGTGCCCAGTTGATGAAGTCGCTGGGCCTGTCGGATAGCGACACCGTGTATCTCTGGCTGGCGGACAAGCCGGCCGAGCGGCAGGCCTGGCTGGCACTGGAAGACCAGATCCACCGTGCACAGGGCATCAACCAGCTCAATGGCAGCTTTATCGAGCAGCAACTGGGGCAGGTTGAAGAGTCACTGGCGGTATTGCGCCAGGCCGCGGCTGCCACCCTCAGCTATGACCGTGGCGGCCAGCAGCCGCAGCCGGTAGGCGGCCGCCGCTTTCTCGGTTCGGCCTGAGCCGGTTTTCTCGCGCTTTCTCCCGCCTGCTGCTGCGATGTGGTGGGCGCAGCAGCCCCTTATGTGGTATCTTCGCCGCTAGGCCTGAGCAAACCACCATCCAAAAATCTGATGACCCTGATTTCCCTGATATTTGCGCTGGCACTTGAACAGCTGCGCCCACTGGGCAACCGTAACCGCGTCTGGCATGTGTTCACCCGTTATGCCAATCACCTGGAACGCAACCTCAATGCCGGTGCCAACCGGCATGGCGTGTTTGCGTGGATGCTGGCCATCCTGCCGCCGGTGTTGCTGAGCCTGCTGGTATACTACGCCCTGTATGCGGCCAACCCGCTGCTGGCCATCCTGTGGAACGTGCTGGTGCTTTATCTCACCATGGGCTTCCGCCACTTTTCCAGCGCTTTTTCCGAGATTTCCCTGGCCCTGGCCGAGGGGCGTGATCTGGACGCCCGTATCGCACTGTCGCGCTGGACTGGTTTGCCGGCGGCCGAATTGTCGGTGAGCGAGATTTCACGACTGGCCATCGAGCAGGGAGTGGTGGACAGCTATCGTCACGTATTCGGCACCATGTTCTGGTTTGTTCTGCTGCCGGGTCCGTCCGGTGCCTTGCTGTACCGTCTGTGCAGCATGCTCGGCCAGAAGTGGGGGGGCCGTCAGGCAGAGGAAGACCGCTTTGGTCGTTTTGCCGGCAGTGCGGCTGCCTGGCTTGACTGGTTGCCGGTGCGTCTGACCGCAGCCAGCTTCGCCGTAATGGGCGATTTTGAAGACGCGGTTTACTGCTGGCGCTCGCAGGCAAAAACCTGGGGCAATTACGCTAACGGCATTCTGCTGGCCTCGGCGGCCGGCGCGCTGGGCGTCAAACTGGGCGATCCGCTCCGACAGGATTACACCATCAAGTTCCGGCCTGAACTGGGCCTGGGCGACGAGGCTGATCCAGGCTTTCTGAAAAGTGCCGTCGGACTGGTGTGGCGCTCAGCCCTGCTTTGGTTGTTTGTCGTCCTGTTGCTCAGCGTTGCCAATCACATGGCCTGATGCCTGCCAACCGCCGCCCGTGATGGGCGGCGTTGCCATTTCAGCACGGTCATGTTCATGAACAAGGGGATGCGTCGCCCGCTGCGCCGCCATCACCCAACCGAATTGCAGGAGCACACACATGCTGTTTTCCGAACTCGGGCTGTCGCCCGAGATTCTTCGTGCCATTGAAGAGCAAGGCTATACCGAGCCTACCCCCATCCAGGCCAAGGCCATTCCGCTGGTTCTGTCCGGTCGCGATCTGCTGGCGGCGGCGCAAACCGGCACCGGCAAGACTGCCGCTTTCATGCTGCCCATCCTGGAGCGGCTGAAGAAATTCGCCAATACCAGCGTATCGCCGGCCATGCACCCGGTGCGTGCGCTGGTGCTGTCGCCCACGCGCGAGCTGGCCGACCAGATCGGCGTGAATGTAAAAACCTATACCAAGTATTTGCCGCTGCGTGCCACCACCGTGTTTGGCGGCATGAATATGGACCCGCAAACCGCCGAGCTGCGTCGTGGCATGGAAATCGTCATCGCCACGCCGGGCCGTCTGCTCGACCATATCCAGCAGAAAACCATCCAGCTGAACAAGGTGGAAGTGCTGGTGCTGGACGAAGCCGACCGCATGCTGGACATGGGCTTCATCCAGGATATCCGCAAGATCATGAGCATGTTGCCCAAGGAGCGGCAGACCCTGCTGTTCTCGGCGACTTTTGCCACGGAAATCAAGCGCCTGGCCGCGGACTTCATGAAAGATCCGCAGACGGTGGAAGTGGCGCGGCAGAATGCCACCAACGAGCAGGTGGAGCAGCTGGTGTATTCGGTGGATGCCGGGCGCAAGCGCCATCTGCTGAGCCATCTGATCAAGACCCGCGACATGAGCCAGGTCATCGTGTTCTGCAAGACCAAGATCAGTGCCGACCAACTGGCGCGTGATCTCAAGCGTGATGGCCTGGTGGCCGAAGCCATCCATGGCGACAAGGCCCAGGCCTCGCGCCTGGAAATCCTGTCCTCCTTCAAGGAAGGCAGCCTGCGCGTGCTGGTGGCCACCGATGTGGCGGCCCGTGGCCTGGATATTACCGAACTGCCCTTCGTGGTGAATTACGAGCTGCCCAATTCGCCGGAAGACTATGTACACCGTATCGGCCGTACTGGCCGTGCCGGTGCCAGTGGCATCGCCATTTCGCTGATGAGCCCGGCGGAAACCCGCCAGCACGAGGCGATTGAAAAGCTGACCCGCCAGACGCTGACACCGCAGGTGGTGGAAGGCTTCCAGCCGGGAGCCGCCGCCCCGCGTGACGAAGCCGCGCCGCGCCGCGAATCTTCCCGTGGCGAGGGGGGGCGTGATTATGGCCGCGAAGGAGGCCGCGAAGGCCGCAGCAGCCCGGTGCGTTCCACCCCGCGTGAATCGCAGCGTGATCCGATGTCCTTGCCGGCTTCTGCCCTGATGGTGGGCAAGTCGGGCGAGGGCCTGAAAACCATCAATCCGACCGCGGGCAGCCGCCGTAGCCGCAAGGCACAGCGCGAAGTGCCGGCCCTGCTGCTGCCGCCGCGTTACAAGGTGGAAGTCAACCGCTGAGTATTGACCGCTGCCAGCTCAAAACCGCCCGTCGCCAGACTGGCGGTTTTTTCATGTCTGATCGACATGGTGGAGAGAAATGGCGGGCAGAAAAAAGGCCCCCGCAGGGGCCCAAGGAAGCAATGCTCCGTGCGTACAAATCAGACAAAAATCACCAGTGCGGCCATGGCGCCATGGGCACCCATTACCAGGCTTTGTTCGATATCCGCGGTGCGCGACGAGCCGGAAATGAAGGCACCAAAGCCGTGCTCGGCCAGCTGGATGCGGGCATAGGCATCGCGCATGGTGTCCACCATGGCCTCACGCGGCACCACCAGTACCAGCTTCTGGGTGAGGAAGTAAATCGAGCGGAAACGGTTGTCCGGATGGCTGACCCAGACCGTGGCATTTTCTGCCACCGCCAGCTGGCCGGGGACGATGGCGACGTCGACATCGTGCCAGGCATGTGGATCATCCACTTCCTCGTGCTGTGGCACGGTGAGGTCGACGGTGCGACCGGCATCCGGCCAGCGCGCAGCCACGACATCGGCCACGCTCTGCCCATCCGGCAACTGCACGGCATCGCCGCCCAGATTGCGGATCAGCGTGGCAAAGGCTGCAAACTGATCATCGTAGCGGATGAAGGGTACGGCATGGATGTCCGGCAATGCCGTGGCGGCCGGGCGGTTCTGGCGGATACGGGCCAGTATGGTGTCACGGGCGCTCATTGTTGGCCCTCCTTGTCCTTCTTGTCCTGGCGGCGCTGCTGGTACAGCT
>NZ_JAELTZ010000075.1:0-13087 GCF_016429115.1 Aquitalea sp. ASV15
CCCTTCCTGCATGCGGGGCTGCCGCTGCTGCTGGCCTGCGGGCTGATCGGCTGGTGGCTGAATTATCGCCGTTACCGGCTGATTGCCGACACGCCGACCGCCCATGCCGTTTCCGCGGCACTGGGCCATGTGGAATTGTGCGGCATCGCCCGCAATCACCCGCAGGCTGCCAATTACAGCCCCTATTCCGGCCGCCGCTGCGTCTGGTACCGCTGCTGGCGCTATCAAAATGACCGGCGCGGGCTGAATGACAGCCCGCTGGACCCTTTCGGCCGCGGCAACAGCCTGCCATCGCTACCGGAAAACTCCGAGCTTTCCTTCCTGCTGGTGGATGGCAAACAGGAGGTGATCGTCAATCCGGAAGGAGCAGAGGTGGTGGCTCCGCACCGCGAAAGCTGGCAGGAAGGTAGGGAAACGCTGGTGGAGGAATGGATAGACGAAGGCGACCCGCTCTATGTGCTGGGCCAGTTGCACAGCCAGGGAGGCAGCCGGCCCGATGTGCAGAGCTTCCGCCAGGATGTCGGCGCCAAGCTGGCGGAATGGAAACAAGACCAGCCCGCCCTGCTGCGCCGCCACGACCTGGATGGCGACGGCAAGATCAGCGAGCAGGAATGGCTGCTGGTCAGAGCCGCCGCCGAGCGCGAGGTGCGCCAAAACTACCAGCAGCTGGCCAGCACCCCGCCCACCCTGCACATCAGCAAGCCGGATGACGGCAAGCCCTACCTGATCAACACCCTGTCGCCCCGCCAGGTGGCACGCAGCTATCGCCTGCGCGCCTGGCTGCATGCCCTGGCCGGACTGATCAGCTTCATCCTCTGGCTGCACAGCGGCCTGTCGGCCTAGCCATGGCCGGCGCAGGCTTGCACTGCGACGAGTGCATGACAAGGCAATTCCACCTATCATTAAGCAGCCGGCATACCTCCGGCAACAAGAGCGCCACAGCGCCGGGAGACAAGCATGATCCGCCTGATTTATTCCAGCGCACTCAACCCCGCCTATGACGTGCAGGAGCTGCACGGCCTGCTGGCCAGCTACCGGGCGCGCAACCAGCGCATGGGCATCAACAGCCTGCTATTGCTGATGAACAAGGATTTCCTGCAGATGCTGGAAGGCGAGGAGGCCGCCGTTGACGAGCTGTATGCCTTCATCCAGCAAGACAAACACCATCTGCAGCTGACCCTGCTGTCGCGCGAAACGGTGAGCCAGCCCAGCTTTCCCGATCAAGCGCTGGTCTTCGTCGATACCGAGCAGCTGGCACGCAAGCTGGGCCACCCGGTACACCTGAGCAATATCGCGCCGCATGGCGAGCTGGACCATGCCGAACGCGCCAAACGCTTTGTGCAGGAATTCATCAATGGCAAATGGCACCATCACCTGCCCAATGGCCAGAACCCCCAGGTGGTGCATCGCCATTAGCGCTGCATGCTGACAAAAAAAGGCTGCCAGAGGCAGCCTTTCTATTGTTCAAGCGCGGCAAACTAGCTGGCCGCCTGCAGCGCCTGATCCACGTCGGCCAGAATGTCGTCGATATGCTCGATGCCGATGGACAGTCGAATCAGCTCCGGCCGCACCCCGGCCTTGAGCTGTTCTTCCGGCGACAGCTGGCGGTGGGTGGTGGAGGCCGGGTGGCAGGCCAGGCTCTTGGCATCGCCGATATTCACCAGACGGGTCACCAGTTGCAGCGCGTCGATAAAGCGGCCACCAGCCTCGATACCACCCTTGATGCCGAAGGACAGGATGCCCGATGCGCGGCCGCCCATGTATTTGTCCACCAGCGCCTTGCTGGGGCTGGAAGGCAAGGCGGCGTATTCCACCCACTCCACTGCCGGGTGGGCTTGCAGACGCTCGGCCACCTTCAGCGCGTTGTCGCAGATGCGGTCCAGGCGCAGGGCCAGGGTTTCGATGCCTTGCAGGATCAGGAAGGCATTGAACGGTGAAATGGCGGCGCCCATATTGCGCAGCGGCACCACGCGGGCACGGGCGATATAGGCCGCCGGGCCCAGTGCCTCGACATAATTGACGCCGTGGTAGCTGACATCCGGCGTATTCAGCCGCACAAAACGCTCTTTATGCTCGCCCCAGGGGAATTTGCCGGAATCGACAATAATGCCGCCAATGCTGGTGCCATGGCCGCCCAGGTATTTGGTGAGGCTGTGCACCACGATGTCGGCGCCATGCTCGAAGGGGCGGCACAGATACGGCGACGGCACGGTATTGTCGACAATCAGCGGCAGGCCGTGCTGGTGGGCCTGTTCGGCAAAGGCGGCAAAGTCCACCACATTGCCCAGCGGATTACCCACCGATTCGCAGAACACCGCCTTGGTCTTGTCATCCACCAGCTTGCTGATGGAGGCCGGGTCCTTGTAGTCGATGAAGCGTACTTCGATGCCCAGCTGCGGGAAGGTGTGGGCAAACAGATTATACGTACCGCCATACAGCGTGCTGGTGGCAATGATGTTGTCGCCGGCTTCGGCAATGGTCTGGATGGCATAGCTGATGGCCGCCATGCCGGAGGCCACCGCCAGCGCACCGATGCCGCCTTCCAGCGCAGCCACGCGCTTTTCCAGCACATCGGTGGTGGGGTTCATGATGCGGGTGTAGATATTGCCCTGCACCTTGAGGTCGAACAGGTCGGCACCGTGCTGGGTGCTGTCAAAGGCGTAGCTGGTGGTCTGATACAGCGGCACCGCCACCGCCTTGGTGGTGGGGTCCGGGCAGTAGCCGCCGTGCACGGCCAGTGTTTCCAGTTTCATCTTCTTCTCTCCTGTGGCTTTACGCCTGTTGCATATCGGTCTAACCATACCGATAGCAGGGAAAGAAGCCAAGCCGGATTTCCTGCAAAGCTTATGAATTAATGCGGCAGAAAAGCAAATGGCCAGTCGCAGACTGGCCATGGCCGGCAATACCGCTGACGGGAAAGCGCTAGACGGCAGGCAGCGCCTGGACCGGGGCCATGCTGGCCAGCACGCGCTCGAAGGGCTGGCGGAAACGGCTGGATACATAGGGCGCCAGGAAATACAGCAGGCTCAGACAGCCCTCGCGTGCCACCACCTGCGCCTCTTGCGGACAGCGGGCGATATCGGGCCGGGCAATCCAGCCGGTTTGCAACAGCTGGAAATTACGCGCCAGAAAGCCGATCTGCACATCATCGCCTTCCAGCATGCCCTGATCGCGCAGTTTGAAGAACAGCTTTTCCACGCCACGGCTGATCAGCCCGGCTTCGATCTTGCTGTAGCTTTCCTGTAGCGACTGATTGACTGAAAACAGGCTGGAAATGCTTTGCGGAATGAAGCGGAAGGTCCACAAATGACGCAATACCTTTTCCAGCAAGGACACCAGGCCCTCGATGGAGGCATTGACGCTCAGCTCGCCAGCGGCATTGAGATAATCGGCCATGCCCTTGGAGTAGCGCCGGTACAGCTCGTTGATGATGTCTTCCTTGCAGGCAAAGTGGTAGTACAGATTGCCGGTGCTGATGTTCAGATAACGTGCGATGTGATTGGTGGTGACGCTGCGCTCGCCCTGCTGGTTGAACAGCTGCAGGCTGGCTTCGACGATGCGGTCAAAGGTTGGACTTTTGCTTTCTTTGCGACTCATGGCAGGTTCTTCCCGATGTGCGGAACCCCGGGACAGACTGTTCCCGGCACCCGCTGTGTCCGTGATCGACAAACACCCCTGCATGATACCGCAAGCCGTCCTGACCGGCACGGCGATTGCCATGAGCAGCCCCTGGCGATGCAAAAAGGCAGCACAAGGCTGCCTGCATGCTGCGGGATTAAGGCCTTTGCTGGATTGACTCCCTACTGCACGCTCACCGTAGCAAAATTGACACGGCCAAACGGGTTGGCGACAAAGCCGGCCACTTCCTTGCGCTCCAGCACATAGGCGGTGGGGTGGGCCAGCGGCAGCCACAAGGCCTGGTCGCTGATCTGCTTTTGCGCTTGCAGGTACAGCTTGCTGCGCTGGGCAAAGTCGCTGGTTTTCTTGCCGTCGCTAATCAGCTTGTCCAGCTGCGGATTGCAGTAGCGGGCAAAGTTGGTACCGGACTGCACCGCCGCGCAGGAGAACTGCGGGGTAAGGAAGTTGTCCGGGTCACCATTGTCGCCGGCCCAGCCCATGAACAACAGGTCGTGCTCGCCGGCCTTGCCGCGCTTGATCAGCTCGCCCCATTCGATGACCTTGATCTGCGCCCGGATGCCCAGCTTGGCCAGATCAGCCTGCAACAGCTCGGCCCCGGCCTTGGGATTGGGGTTGAGCGTGCTGCCGCTGGGACGAACCCACAGCGTGGTGTCAAAGCCATTGGGATAGCCAGCCTGCGCCAGCAGCTTCTTCGCGCGCGCCAGGTCTTGCGGATAGGGCTTCACGCTCTTGTTGTAGCTCCAGGTATTGGGCGGATACGGCAGGGTGGCGGCGGTGGCGGTACCGTCGAACACGGTTTTCAGATAGGTGTTCTTGTCAAAAGCCAGGTTGACTGCCTGACGCACCAATACGTTGTCAAAGGGCTTGTGCTGGGTATTGATGGCGACAAAGGCGGTCATGAAGGCCGGGGTTTGCAGCACGCGGATCTTGTTGTCGCCCTGCACCGCCAGTACGTCCTGCGGCTTGGCGGAGAGCGCCAGCTGGCACTCGCCGGCCTTCAGCTTTTGCACGCGCACCGTGGCATCCGGGGTAATGGCATACACCAGGGCCGATACCTTGGGCTTGGCCCCCCAGTAAGCCGGGTTGGGCTGATAGCGCACCACGCTGTCTTTCTGGAAGCTGCGCAAAATGAAGGGCCCGGTGCCGATGGGCTTGCTGTTGAGCTCGGCCTGTTTGCCAGCAGCCTGCAGCTGCGCGGCATACTCGGCCGAATAAATCGAGGCAAAGCCCATGCTCAGCGTGGACAGGAAGGTGGCTTCCGGATAGTTCAGTTCAAAGCGTACGGTGTTGTCGTCCACTTTGCTGACCGCCTTGATCAGCTTGGGCAGCTGCATGGACTGGGCATGCGGATAGCCGTTGGCGGCGGTCTTGTACCAGGGATGCTCGGGATTGAGCATGCGCTGGAAGGTAAACACCACATCGTCGGCATTCAGCTTGCGCGTGGGTTTGAAGTAATCGGTACTGTGGAAGGCCACACCCGGACGCAGCTTGAAGGTGTAGCTCAGGCCATCGGCACTCACCTGCCAGCTGCTGGCCAGGCCCGGCTGCAGTTTGTGGCTGGCGGCATCGTATTCCACCAGCCGGTTCATCAGCACATCGGCCGAGGCATTGGTGGTCACCAGCGAGTTGTACTGCACCACGTCGAAGCCTTCCGGATTGGCGTCAGTACACACGGTAAGCGGTTTGGCGGCGAGCGCCAGCGGGCTGGCCAAGGTCAGGGCCAGCGCGAGGGTACGCAGAGTCATGTCGGTCTCCATGCGGGGGAAGGCCGCCATGCATGCGGGGCCCCGCCTGGGCATCAGCTTAAGGGAAGACGCGGCAAAATCAAATGACGCATTCCCGCTAAGCTTATTCGCCTGCGGCATCAGGCGGGAGCGGTGCTGTGCTCCAGCAATTCGTTGAAATGCGCCAGCGACAGCGGCCGGCTGCACAGATAGCCCTGGTATTGCTGACACCCCTGCTGCCGCAACCAGTCGAGCTGGGCGTGGTTTTCCACCCCTTCGGCCACCATATTCAGCGAGAGAATCCGACACAGGCTGGTGATCAGTTCCGGAATCGCCGAGCTTTGCGGCAAACCGGAAATAAAGGAACGGTCGATTTTCAGAGTATTGAGGGGATAGTTCTGCAAATAGGCCAGATTGGAATAGCCGGTGCCAAAATCGTCGATGGCCACGGCAAAGCCCATGGCGCGCAAGCTGGCCAGCGTATCCAGGGTGTGCTGGTCGTGTGCCAGCAGCAGCGATTCGGTAATTTCCAGTTCGATGCGCTGTGCCGGGCAAGCGCTTTCTTGCAGGATGCCCTGCAAGGACGCTGCTAACTGCGGGTCGCCAAACTGGCTGGCCGACAGATTGACCGAAACCTGCAACACCCTGCCCTGCGCTGCCCAGCGCGACAGCTGGCGGGCGACCTGCGCCAGTATCTGGCGGTCCAGCTCGCGGATCAGGCCGCTTTCCTCGCACACCGGGATGAAGCTGTCGGGAAACAGCAGGCCGCGTTCGGGATGCCGCCAGCGCGCCAGCGCCTCGGCGCCGATGATTTCGCCGGTGAAGCAATCCACCCGTGGCTGGTAGAAAGCCTCGAATTCACCGTTTTCCAGACCACGGCGGATTTCATACTCCAGGGCAAGCCGGGTTCGCGCCCGTGCATCCATCGCTTCGTCGTAGAACTGGATGCCGTTGCGGCCGGCATCCTTGGCGCTATACATGGCCAGATCGGCATGCCGCATATGGCCCTGGATATCCTCGGCGCCATCCTGGCACAGGCTGATGCCCACCGAGGCGGTCAGCCTGACCTCCTGCCCGCGCAGCCATAAGGGCCGCGCCAGCGCCTCGACAATGGCAGCGGCCAGCGCGGCAGCCTGCTGCTGCACTTGCGGCGCGCACAGCAGCACCAGGAATTCATCCCCGCCCTGTCGCGCCAGCTGCTGCGTGGGTGCCAGCAGTGCTTTCAGCCGCTCGCCCATCTGTACCAGCAGCAGGTCGCCAAAGGCATGGCCCAGGCTGTCGTTGATATTCTTGAAGCGGTCCAGGTCGATGCACAGCAAGGCAGCCTGCTCACCCTGGCGCTTGGCCTGCTGCAACAGGGCCGGATAGCACTGCAGGACAAAATTGCGATTGGGCAGACCGGTCAGTGTGTCGTGCATGGCCAGATAACGGGCGCGGGCTTCGGCATCTTTCAGTTCGCTGACATCCACTTCGCTGATCAGCACGGCGTCTTCGCCGGACACCGCATCGCGACAATGGCGCGCCGACAACTCGTGCCAGCGCTCGCCATGGCGGGTCATCACCTGCGCCACCAGCCGCCCCTTGCCCTGCTGCTGCAATTGCAGCTGCAACAGTTCACGGTCGGCGGCATGCAGCAGATGCCCCTGCCAGCTCTCGGCAGGATCAAGCACTTTTTCGCGCGCCGCCGGGTTGCGGTACAAGGCCGGACCATCGGCATGATAGAGGGTGATCAGCACCGGCAAGTGCAACAGCGCTTCGGCGCTGCGCAGGGTGTTCGGGTCGGCCTGCAATTCGCCCAGCGCCTCGCACAACATCATCATGCTGCCCTGATGGCGCAGGCCGCTGAACACCACTTGCAGGCTGCGTGGCTTGCCATTGGGATAGAGCGTCCACGATTCGGAGAACTCCATGCCGAATCGCTCGAAATCACTCTGGTACTGGCGCAGCCGGCGCGCCACCGATTCGGACATGTCGCGTCCCATGTCGCGGCTACGCAGCTCGTCCAGGGTAGTGGCATCCCACACCTTGAGCGCCTCGGCATTGGCCCAGTACACCCGCTGCCGGTCGATGTCGAACACCCATACCGGATGCCGCAGCCTTGCCAGCAAGGCAAAGCGTGCCATCGTTTCATCAGTAAGCGGTGTTGGCTCGTGCAGCATAGCGACTTTCAAGCTGGCCCAGACATCAATCTTGCTCTTGTGTTCATTGCATCCTCCCCCGGCTGCAGGAGGACGGCTATTCTAGCAACCATCCGCCATGTGACTGCTTTTTTTAAGATCAGTACTTAAAATAAATCACGCTATTTTTAACAGCACCTGGCTGACCGCGCAATTTTCTCATGACAAACAACTGATGCAGGATAGCGGACTCATGGCATAGAGTATTTGCTCCAAAGCAAAAACAACTGCTTAATCCTGGCAAAAACGCTGCATCTGACGGCAGGCCACCAAGAAAAAACCCCGCTGGCGCGGGGTTTTGGCATAAGCGGCGGGCAGCAGCCCGCACGGCTGATTTACAGATAGCTGTCGGTGCTGGGGCAGCTGCACACCAGGTTACGGTCGCCGTATACGTCGTCGATACGGTTCACGCTCGGCCAGAACTTGTTTTCCAGCACATAAGGCAGCGGGAACAGGCCGGTTTCGCGGCTGTACGGACGGTCCCAGTCGCCAGCAATGTCGGCCTTGCTGTGCGGTGCATTGCGCAGCGGGTTGTTGTCCGCCGGCCATGTGCCGTTCTGCACCTGGTCGATTTCCTGACGGATGGCGGTCATGGCGGCAATGAAGCGGTCCAGCTCGGCCTTGGGTTCGGATTCGGTCGGCTCGATCATCAGCGTGCCCGGTACCGGGAAGCTCATGGTCGGAGCGTGGAAGCCGTAGTCCATCAGGCGCTTGGCCACGTCCACCTCGGTGACGCCGCTGGCAGCCTTGAGCGGGCGCAGGTCGATGATGCACTCATGCGCCACACGGCCATTGGCACCGGTATACAACACCGGGAAATGCTCACCCAGCTTCTTGGCCATGTAGTTGGCGGACAAGAGTGCGTTTTCGGTGGCGGCTTTCATGCCCTCGGCACCCATCATGCGGATATACATGAAGGAGATGGGCAGGATGGAAGCCGAGCCGAACGGCGCAGCGGACACCGCAGTCTGACCGGCCACCGCACCCGGCACGTCAGCCACCACGTGGTTGGCCATGAACGGCGCCAGATGGGCTTTCAGGCCGATGGGGCCCATGCCCGGGCCGCCACCGCCGTGCGGGATGCAGAAGGTCTTGTGCAGGTTCATGTGCGATACGTCGGCACCGATATCAGCCGGACGGCACAGGCCCACCTGGGCATTCAGGTTGGCACCATCCATATACACCTGACCACCGTGGCTGTGGATGATGTCGCAGATTTCGCGGATCGGCTGTTCGAACACGCCGTGAGTGGACGGATAGGTAATCATCAGCGCCGCCAGATTGGCCGAATGCTGCTCAGCCTTGGCCTTGAGGTCGGCCACATCGACGTTGCCGGACTCGTCACACTTCACCACCACCACCTGCATGTTCATCATCTGCGCGGTAGCCGGGTTGGTACCGTGGGCGGATTGCGGAATCAGGCAGATATTGCGCTGACCTTCGCCACGCGCTTCATGGTAACGGCTGATGGCCAGCAGACCGGCGTACTCACCCTGCGCGCCGGAGTTGGGCTGCATGGAGATGGCGTCAAAACCGGTGATGGCTTTCAGCTGGGTTTGCAGGTCGTCAATCAGTTGCAGGTAACCGGCAGCCTGATCGCGTGGGGCAAACGGGTGCATATTGGCGAATTCCGGCCAGGTGATGGGAATCATCTCGCTGGTGGCATTCAGCTTCATGGTGCAGCTGCCCAGCGAAATCATCGAGTGATTCATCGCCAGGTCGCGGTTTTCCAGCTTCTTCAGGTAGCGCAGCATCTCGTGCTCGCTGTGGTGGGTGTTGAACACCGGGTGGGTGAAGAAGGCGGATTCTCGCTTGAGGCCGGCCGGGATGGCATCGGCAGCGGCGGCATCCAGCGCGGCGATGTCGGCATCCTTGCCGGTAAACAGCTGGATCAGCGTAGCCAGATCAGCCTCGGTGGCGGCTTCATGGAAAGCCACGCCCAATACGGTGGCGGACACGCGACGCAGGTTGTAACCGGCAGCCAGGGCGGCGGCGTAGATGGCATCGGCATTGGCCGCTTCCACCTGTACCGTGTCGTAGAAGCGGTCGAATACCAGCTTGCCACCGGCGCTTGTCACCGCATGGGCAAAGATGGCAGCCAGGCGGTGAATGCGGCTGGCAATGCGCTTGACGCCTTCGGCACCGTGGTACACCGCGTACATGCCGGCGATATTGGCCAGCAGTACCTGGCTGGTACAGATATTGGAGTTGGCCTTTTCGCGGCGGATGTGCTGCTCGCGGGTTTGCAGCGCCATGCGCAGCGCGGTCTTGCCCTTGGCGTCCACCGACACGCCGATGATGCGGCCCGGAGCCGAGCGCTTCATTTCATCCTTGAAGGCAAAGTAGGCAGCGTGCGGGCCACCATAGCCCATCGGCACGCCAAAGCGCTGGGTGTTGCCAATGGCCACGTCAGCACCCATTTCAGCCGGGGACTTCAGCGCCACCAGCGCCATGATGTCGGCAGCCACCACGGCCACACCACCCTTGGCCTTGACGGCGGCAATGTAGGGCGTCAGGTCGATCAGGTCACCCGCTTCACCCGGATACTGGAACAGTGCACCAAAGTAATCGCCATTACCGGCCTCTTCCGGATGGCCGGAAACCAGCTCGAAACCAAAGTACTTGGCACGGGTTTTCATCACATCCAGGGTTTGCGGCAGCACGCGGCTGTCGACAAAGAACTGCTCCGACTTGCTCTTGGACACACGGCGCGCCATGGCCATGGCTTCGGCGGCGGCGGTGGCTTCGTCCAGCAGCGAGGCATTGGCCATTTCCAGACCGGTCAGGTCCATCACCATTTGCTGGTAGTTGAGCAGCGCTTCCAGACGGCCCTGGGCAATTTCAGCCTGGTACGGGGTGTAAGCGGTGTACCAGCCCGGGTTTTCCAGCACATTGCGCAGGATGACGGTGGGGGTCAGCACCGGGTAGTAACCCAGGCCGATGAAAGACTTGTTGACGATATTGCGGCTGGCCACATCTTTCAGCGCGGCCAGCGCTTCGGCTTCCGGCACCGGGGACGGCAGGTCCAGCGCACGGTTCAGGCGGATGTCGGCCGGCAGGGTCTGGGCGACCAGATCGTCCAGCGAGGCAGCACCGATTTCGGCCAGCATGTCGCTGCGCTCGGCATCGGAGGGGCCGATATGGCGGGCAATGAATTCGCTACGGTTAAACAGGGAAGCAAGAGTCATGGTGGGTGTCCGGTAATGAAGAGCAGAACCAGAGAATCCATTCAAGATCTAGCGAGCTAGAGCGAGACAAGGCAAAAACGATCGATAAAAAATGGGGAAGCGGAATTTACACAGCGTAAATGAGCATTCCGTAAATCTTTTTAACGTCGTATCGCCCCATGTCTATTAGCCCAGCAGATATTGAGCGGGTTCTGAAAGTGAAAAAGCCCCGCGATGGTCAGCATCACGAGGCTTTGACAGCGTGCAATCAGGCGCCGATTTCCTTGGCGTAGCCAGCGGCATCCAGCAGGCTGTCCAGATCTGCGGCATTGGCCGGCTTGATCTTGAAGAACCAGCCAGCGCCATACGGCTCGCTGTTGGCCAGCTCGGGTGCGGCTTCCAGTTCGGCGTTCACTTCCAGCACTTCACCGGCGATCGGGGCGTATACGTCGGAAGCGGCTTTTACCGATTCCACCACACCGGCCTGTTCTTCGGCAGCCAGGTTGGCACCCACTTTCGGCAGCTCGACGAACACGATGTCGCCCAGCAGCTCTTGTGCATGTTCGGTAATGCCTACGGTAACGGAACCGTCGGCTTCCAGACGCAGCCATTCGTGGCTGGCAACGTATTTCAGTTCGGCAGGGATATTGCTCATGGATTGAATCTCCTCGGATTGATTGAACCGTTACGGGAGCGGGAAACGGCAAGCCAGCGACAAGGGCTGGCTAGCTGTATTCCGGCTCGCTGTTATTCGAAAACTTTCTTGCCGTTGCGCACGAACGGCATCTTCACCACGCGGACAGCGGTGAGCGTACCACGCAAATCCACCTGTGCGTCGGCACCGGTTGCGGCCGGTACACGGGCGATGGCGATGGAGTGCTTGAGGGTGGGCGAGAAGGTGCCGCTGGTGATGATGCCCTCACCCACGCCTTCCACGACCACTTTCTGGCCTTCACGCAGCACGCCACGGCCTTCTAGCACCAGGCCCACCTGCTTCATCGGCACACCGGCGGCCTTCTGGGCTTCCAGTGCCTTGCGGCCGATAAAGTCACGGCTGGCCGGTTCCCAGGCAATAGTCCAGCCCATGCCGGCCTGCAGCGGGGATACGGTTTCGTCCATGTCGTGGCCGTACAGATTCATGCCGGCTTCCAGACGCAGGGTGTCACGTGCACCCAGGCCGATGGGGGCCACGCCAGCGGACACGAGTTCATTGAAGAAGTTGATGGCCTCGCCAGCCGGAATCATGATTTCCAGGCCGTCTTCACCGGTATAGCCGGTTCGGGCAAAGAACCAGTCGCCTGCAGGCAAGCCCTGAAATACCTTGAGTGATTGAATGGCGTCGGCCAGTTGCGGCTTGACCGCACAGACCTTGGCAATGGCATTGGGGCCTTGCACCGCCAGCATGGCCAGGTCGCGACGTACATTGAGGGAGACATCAAAACCCGCCTTGTGGCTCTCCATCCAGGCCAGGTCTTTATCAGTGGTACCGGCATTCACCACCATGCGGTAGCCGTAGGAAGTCAGGTAGACAATCAGGTCGTCCACCACCGTGCCGTCTTCGGTCAGCATGCCGGAGTACAGGGCCTTGCCTTCGAAGGGCAGCTTGGCCACGTCGTTGGCAATCAGCTGTTGCAGCCAGGCTTTGGCATCGCTGCCGCTGATGTCGATCACGGTCATGTGGGACACATCGAACATGCCGGCGTCGCTGCGCACGATCTCATGTTCCTTCAGCTGGGAGCCGTAATGGATGGGCATTTCCCAACCGGCGAAATCAACCATCTTGGCGCCGGCGGCGACATGAGCGTCAAACAGGGGGGTACGTTTCGGGGCCGTCATCTGTGCGTCCTTGCAAAGGGGGTGTTTTGCCTGTCTTGGTACAACACCCCTCTGTCCTGACACCTGAGATTTTCCGGCGGGCGTTTTCAGCCGCCGTTAGCCCCTTCGGTGGCTGCCTCTACGGGCAGCGCTCTCCAGAGTAAAGCAGATACGTGATATCCGATGATGCAGTCCTTTTGCCTGAGCGATTGCGGGTGCGCTTGCGCCTTCGGCGGTGGCCGCGATTGGCCACTCTCTCCTGCATGATGGGGGCGATTATCGTTGCAGATAAAGACAAAGGCAAGCCAAGAATATCTTCACGCGAAGTGATCTATCCTGTTGTTTTTGCATTATTTTCATAAGCGAAAAAATACGAATGAAAATAATGTCACAATTTATTCATTATTGATCAGGCATAACAAAAGGGCTGCCATGGCAGCCCTTGTTCACAACACCGCAATACCTCTACCCGCTCAGTACCACTCAATCCCGGCCTTCTCGGTGGAGATGATGGTGCCGGCTTCGCCCTTCACGATCTTCTCGATGTCTTCCAGCGCGCCAATCA
>NZ_JAELTZ010000076.1:0-12747 GCF_016429115.1 Aquitalea sp. ASV15
AGTTGTCGGGGAACAGCTGGCTGACGCGATAGCACAGCTCATTACAGATGGCCGCCCAGGTGGAGGAGGTGTTGAAGTCGCCGATATGGTGGGCCATGAAGCTGGCGCGCGGGCTGAAGATGGTGAGATCGGAGCCACGCTGCTTCATCAGGCGCAGCTGGTTGCTTTCGATGGTGTCGCGCAGCTCGTCGTCGGAGATGTTCAGCTCAGAGGGTTTGGGGCCCAGCTCCGGGGTGGCGAGGTTGTCGATCTGGCGTTTGCGCCAGTCCTCCAGCGCCTTGGGGGCGGTGGTGTAGTGGCCGTGGATGTCGATGATCATGCTTGCTGTCCTTTCCAGATGGCGGAGGGAATCATGACCTCTCCGCGCATGATGAGCCGTGCGGTGCGCAGCAATGCTGCGCGGATGACGTTTTGCGGGTTTTCCGGGTCCAGCTCCAGGTCCACCGAGAATTCGCCGGTCGGGTGTTCCACCGACACCAGATGACGCAAGCCGGGCTGCATCTGCGCGATGCCCTCGGTGACCGAGCCTTCCAGCACGCAGGCGGTGCCCACCGTCACCGCCGCCAGCACGCCGATGGCGTCGTGGCAGACGTGCGGAATGAAACAACGGGTGCTGATACTGCCGCCGTCGCGCGGCGCGGCAATCAGACACATCTTGGGATAGGTTTTCTTGCTGACATCGCCCAGGCCCATCAGGTGGCCGCATTGCAGGCGCAGCGCTTCCAGCCGGGTTTTCAGCTCGGTATCGGCATTCAGTTCGGCCACGCTTTCGTAGCCGCTGCGGCCCAGGTCGGCAGCGCGTAGCATCACCAACGGCATGCCGTTGTCGATACAGGTGATTTCCAGTTCGCCCACGCCGTCCAGCTGCACCACGTCTTTTACCTTGCCGGTGGGCAGCAGGCCGGAACACACCGAACCAGCGGTATCGAGAAAGTTGATGGTGATAGGCGAGGCGCTGCCGGGCACGCCGTCGATGCGGGCTTCGCCGTCGTAGCGCATCTGGCGGCCAGGGGTGTCTACCGTCACGTCGCACTGCATGCCGGTATTGAGGGTGAGCACGCGGAAGGTGCTGGTTTCACCCTGCGCCGTCACCAGGCCGCGCTCCAGCGCAAAGGGCACCACCGCCGCCAGCATATTGCCGCAGTTGGGCGTGGTATCCACCGTGTCCTTGTCCGGCTGCAACTGGGCAAACAGGAAATCCAGGTCCACACCGGGCTGGCTGCCGCGCGAGATGATGCCGACCTTGCTGGTCAGCGGGTGTGCTCCACCCAGACCGTCAATCTGACGGCGGTCGGGCGAGCCCATGACAGCGAGCAGCACACGGTCGCGCAATGCCTGATCCTGCGGCAGGTCGTCCGCCAGGAAGAAGGGCCCGCGTGAAGTACCGCCACGCATGAACAGAGTCGGGATTGAGGTTTGCATGCGAGGATTGTGTTCCCGCGCATTGCATAAAAAAAGAGCACTATCGCTCTAGCAGATATAGCAGTTTGCTATACATCGGGCACATGAATGGCAATGGCCCGACTGGCGGGCCATGAATGAAAAATCAGCGCAAATCAGGACTTGAAGTACAGCGAACCCAGCGAGGCTTCGCCCAGCTCGCGCGCGGCATCCTGCAACAGGCTGCCCAGCTCGGGCAGGCGCTCGGCCGGAATGCGGCTGGTGGGGCCGGCCAGCGTCACCACCCCCACCACCTGCTGCTTGAGCGGGTGGATGATGGGTGCGGCCAGCGAGGTCATGCCCGGTTCGTAGCTGTCCACCGCCACCGCATGGCCACGCTTGCGGGTGGCATGCAGCACCTCCAGAAAGGCAGCAATGGTGCGCGGCGCATTGGGGCCGTAGTCGTGGCCATTGCCAAAGCCCTGCCGGGCGACAATCTGCAAGGCTTGCTCATCGTCCAGCCGGGAGAGCCAGGCCGGGCCGCTGGCGGTGCAAAACAAGGGCGGGTTGCTGCCCATGTCCGGGTCGTAACGCAGGCCGGAGCGCGCCCCCTGCGCCTTGGCCACAAAGGTGATCAGCTCGTTTTCGATGATGCCCAGCCGTGCCAGTTCGCCCGAGCTGCGTGCCAGGTTTTCCAGAATGGGTTGCGACACATCGGCCACGCCGCTGGTGGACAGGTAGATCAGCCCCAGCGACACCAGCTTGAGCGAGAGCTGGTATTCGCCCTTCTCTGCATGCTGGCGCACATAGCCTTGCTCGATCAGCATGGCCAGCAAGCGGTGCGCGCCACTGCGCGGCATGTTGAGGGTGTCGGCAATGACATGCAGCGGCAGTTGCCCGCCATTACGGGCCAGCAATTCCAGAATTGCCAGCGAACGCTCCATACTGCCTGCCATGTCGTTTCTCCTTGCTGATTGGTTCCGGATTTGAACACAGTTCAATTTGACCAGCAAGCCGCCCTCCCCGCCCCCTGCCCGCTCCGGAAACGCTCACACCTGGAAACGGGCAACCGACTGGTGCAAGGCTGCGGTCAGTTGCTCCAGCCGCGCAACATGCTGGCATGCCTGTGCCACCGCGTGGCTGGACTCCTCCATGCGGCCGGAGATCTGCTCGATGTTCTGCGCCACGCTATTGCTGGCCTGGCTTTGCTCGGTGGTGGCACTGGCAATGCTGCGCACCTTGTCCAGCGCCTGCGCGGATGCGCTATTGATTTGCTGCAGCGCATCCCCTGCCTGAGCCGCCATCTGCACCCCCATCGCCACCTGTGGTGCCATGGCCTGCATGCCTTGCACCACGGCGGCGGTATCGGCATGCACCGCCTGCACCGTGCTGGCAATCTGCGCGGTGGCAGTGCTGGTGCGTTCGGCCAGCTTGCGCACTTCGTCGGCCACCACGGCAAAGCCACGGCCCTGCTCGCCAGCACGGGCGGCCTCGATGGCGGCATTCAGCGCCAACAGATTGGTCTGGTCGGCGATATCGCGAATCACACTGGCGATATCGCCAATCTGGTCGGTGCGCTGCTCCAGCGAGCCGATCAGCCGTGACGCATCACTCACTTGCTCGGCAGCCCGGCTGATTTCCTCACCGGCATGCAGCACCAGCGCGGCGCCTCGTTCGGCCAGCGCGGTGGCCCGGCCGGAATTGTCCTCAGTCTCGCGTGCCCCCTGCGAGATATGGTCGACACTGACTGCCAGTTGTTCGATGGCTGCAGCACTGGAGGAGATAGCCGCAGAGCTCAGCTGCGCGGCATCGTTGATCTGCCCCATTTGCGTGGCCAGATGATGCGACAGCTGTCCCACCTGATGTGCGTTGTCCTGAATGCCGCCAATCAGGCTGCGCAGATTGCCCTGCATCACGGCGATGGAGGCCATCAGGCTACCGGCCGGGGCGCTTGTATCCAGCACCCGGTTCAGCTTGCCCTCGGCTATCTCCCCGGCCAGCCGGGCGGCCAGTTCCGGTTCACCGCCCAAGGTGCGGTAAATCTTGCGTGCCATCCACACCGCCACCACGCCAATGGCGACAAACAGCAACAGGCCGGTCAGCATGTAACGCAGCGCCGCCTGCCAGAATGCCGCCTGGATGTCATCCGTCCAGGCACCGAAACCGATCACCCAGTCCCAGCCGTCAATGCGCGTCACGCCATTGATTTTCAGCACCTCGTCACTGCCGCCGGGCTTCACCACCATCAGCTCGACAAAGCCGATGTCCTGCGTGGCCAGCACATCCAGATAACGGTTGAAATCATGGCGGCCATCCGGCAGCTGCTTGCCGAAATCCACCTGCCCCACGCCCTTGTCGCCCGGCAGTACCAGCCCCAGCGCGCCGGTGGTACGCGCCCACAGATACAGGCTTTTCTGGTAGCGCATGCTGCGCAGGGCGTCGATGGCGCGGCGTTGCGCCTCGGCGCGACTCAACTGGCCGCCCTGCTCCAGTTGCTGAAAATGTTTAACCTGCTGCGCCGCCAGCGTCAGCACGGTGCGGATGGCTTCCTGACGTTGTTCCAGCATGCTGCTGCGCAAGGACACCAGGCCCATCACCGCCAGCAACAGGCCACCCAGTGCCGCCAGCCCCACAATCAGCCCCAGCCGTGTGGAAAGTTTCATGTTCTGTCTCCTCCTTGTTATATGCAGTGCCGCTCTGGCTGTGCCATCATCATTGCCCTGTGCCGGACATGAGGTGGCGCACCATTCTGGTGATTTGCTGCCATGAGGAGTAGTCGACACAGGCACTAGCAGTTATAACAAGCTGCTATGACTGACCCTTGCAGGAGACCGACAGGTGTTTAAGATCAAGGCCGTGATATTTGATTGCGATGGTACGCTGGTGGATAGCGAAAACCTGTCCGCGCGGCTGCTCGGGCGCATCCTGCAACAGCATGGCCATGTCCTGGATGAAGCAACCATCCTGCAGCATTTCCGTGGCCGGCCATATGCGCGCTTTCTGGACGACATCAGCCAGTACTTCCCGCAACTGGACCGTGAATTGTTCAGCCAGCAGTTTCGCCAGCAAAGCCTGCAACTGCTGGCCAGCGAACTGGACAGCATGCCCGGCGCGCATGATTTGCTGGCCGCACTGCCACTGCCGCGCTGCATTGCCTCCAACGGCCCGCGCGAGAAGATAGAAACCAGCCTTAACAGCACCGGGCTGAAGCCCTATTTTGGCGAAGCCATCATCAGTGCCTACGAGGTGAATGCCTGGAAGCCGGACCCGGCGCTGATTCAGCACGCACTGCGCCTGCTTGAGGTAGCCCCCGCCGACTGCCTGCTGGTGGAAGACAGCGCCTCCGGCATTGCCGCCGGGCTGGCTGCTGGCGTTGCCGTGGCCGGGGTGCATCTGGACCCGGCCACCGCCGCCCGCTTTGCCGGGCAGATCGCCATTTTCCCCGGCCTGCCGCAGCTGGCTGCAGCATTGCTGGCTCCCAGCCACACATAAAAAAAGCGGAGGAGCCAGGCTCCCCCGCATAACACTGACTGAGTCAGTTTCGGATTGCTACAGAGAAAAACTTACTGCGCCACAGTGGCGGCAATAGCCGCGCGCAGGCCCAACAGATAACTCTCAGTGCCAAAACCGCAGATCTGCCCTTTGGCAATCTCGGCAAATACCGACTGGTGGCGGAAGGGTTCGCGCGCATGGATGTTGGACATGTGGATTTCCACGATGGGCACGGTGAGGATGGCCAGTGCATCGCGGATGCCATAGCTGTAGTGGGTCCAGGCACCGGCATTGATCAGCACCGCATCCACACCATCGGCATAGGCCCGGTGAATGCGTTCGCACATTTCACCTTCGTGGTTGGTCTGGAAGCTTGCCACTTCCACGCCCAGCTCGCGGCCCAGCGCCTGCAGGCGGGCGTCGATTTCCGCCAGCGTCACGGTGCCGTACTGCCTGGGGTCGCGCTTGCCAAACATATTGTGGTTGATGCCGTGCAACATCAGTATTTTCTTCATTGCCCGCTCCTTAATAATCCAGCTGGGCCACGGCACGCAGCGCTTCCGGCGTGGTGCTGCCGAAACCGAAAAACTCCAGATAGGCCGGAATCATTTCAAACAGCATGTCGGTACCCAGTTGTATCCGGCAGCCCTTGGCCTGTGCCGCCGCCAGCAGCGGGGTGATTTCCTTTTTCATCACCACTTCGCCGACAAAGGTGTCCGGGCTGACGCGGTCCATGTCAAAGGGCAGCGGGTCGTCATCCTTCATGCCCAGCGGGGTGGCGTTGACGATCAGCTCGAAGCCGGCCGGGTCATTGCTGCCCACTGCCACCTTCAGCTGCGGGTAGTGCTGGCACAGGCGGCTGGCCAGTGCCTCGGACGAAGCGGTATGGCTGTCGTACAAGGCCATTTCGGCCACGCCGGCCGCCGCCAGCGAGGCGGCAATGGCACAACCGACGCCGCCATTGCCCGACACCAGCACCTTGCGGCCCTTGAGGGAGAAACCCTTGCGCTCCACGCCACGCACAAAACCGGCACCGTCAAACTGGTCGCCCAGCAAGCTGCCATCCGGACGCAGCAAAATGGCATTGCAGGCACCGGCAATGGCGGCGGTGGGGGTGATTTCGTCCATCAGGCCCAGCGTGGTGACCTTGTGCGGCATGGTGACCAGCGCACCATGCAGATTGGTGAACTTGCGGATGCTGGCCAGTGCCGCCACGTAGTCTTCCGGCTTGACGCCAATCGGCACCACCACCGCATCAATACCCTTGCTGTCAAACCAGGGGTTGTAAATCATCGGAGCCTTGAAGCTCTCGGTGGGATAACCCAGATGGGCGATAAGCCTTGTCTTGCCACTGATCACGCATGTCTCCAGAAATCATGGGAATGGGTACGCTGCACTGGCGTCCCTTGAGCATGAGGATGCCGTGCGGCCACCCGGGCATGGCCGCCTTGCGGCCCGCTTCAGCCAGCCGCTTCCTTCAGCTTGCAGCATCATCAGCTGTTTGCACGTCAGGACCAATCCCAAATCCGCTCTAGCTGATATATCAATCCTGTTGGATCAGGACATGCCGGTGGAGGCGCAGCTGACAGCCAAGCGTCCGCAATACCCAGGCTGCGCACCCACCATGGAATCTCACGCAGCAACAGCGCCGCATGCAGGATGGCAAGATGCCCTGGACAAAGAGGGCAGGCATTACTTTTATGCATTGTGAATCGCAGGTAAGCTAGCCGGGAACGGCCAGAAGCGGGCATGCGTGATATTGCCCTACCCGACATCACACATCAGATGGCCACAGCAGCATGGCAGACTGCCGTCATGCGCTCTGGCCTTGGCCAAGCAGAATGCGCTGCAATGACTAGAAGCATTTTTTACCGGCCACGGGGCGTTTTTATCCGTGAACACACAATGACTGCTTGCCATTGCCTGATGAATGCATGACCGGGCTGATTTCAAAAAATGAAGATGCACGCCATGACAGCATGCCCCAGCAGCGAAGCGGACCTTGATGATAGGTACAATCAGCCCAGAGCCAAGCCTGGTGGTGCTTGCCAACACGGCACTGGCAGCAGGCGGCAGCAATGGGCCAGTACACAGGCTTGCACCACAGTGAGCATTTTCCCCTGCGCAGCGGTCGACCCCGGCTGGCTGCATGCTCAAGACATCACCCGATATTGACGAGGCCACTTCCATGCCGCTAACACTGATTCTTAACCAGCTGCGCTACAAGCAATGGGCCGACCAGCGCACGCTGGCTGCCATCGCCCAGATCGATGCGCAGGCCTTTCCCGCCGAACTGGCGTTTGCCCGCCAGCAACTGAATCACATGGTGCGGGTGGAAGAAGTATTCCGCGCCAGGCTGGCGGGAACAGCCGAGCCGCATTGCACGACCAATTCGGACATCGTCCCCACGCTGGCGGAGCTTGAGCAGCGCTTGTCAGCGGCAAACGGCTGGCTGCAGCCGTATACCGCGGCACTGCCAGCAGAACAGCTGGGAGAGATAATCCGTTTCCGCTTTCTGGATGGGAAAGCCGGCTCGATGACGCGTGCCGAGATACTGTTCCATCTGGTCAATCACGGCAGCTATCACCGCGGCGCTATTGGTCGCGCACTGGACATGGCAGGAGGGCTGCGCCCGGCGGACACCTATACGGTATTCATTCACGCCACGGAGCCGGCACGCAGGGAGGGCTAGCCCCGGCATAAGGTCATCGCCGGGGCTTGCGGTGAAATCCAGACCCGCATGACCGCCGCCCTGCCGCTATGGCCAAGATGCAGACTGTTTTGCAGCGCGGGCAAAACAGCGTAGTACCCATGGCAAGCAAGCGAGATCCTGCAACGGATTTTTGCTAGCAGCGCTTATTGCAGCAGCGGCAGGCGCTGGCTCGTGGGCGCATGGTCTTGCTGGTTATCAGGTCCGATAAGGCTGGTGGCCAGGCTGTTGAAATCCAGCGGCAGCGCGACGGCAGATGGCACCGGCTGATAGCTGGCGGCATCATTGACATCGCCCTGGCCGCGATAGCGGGCAATCAGCGGCCACGGATACACCGGCCGCGTGGCTTTCACGGCAGCCCAGGGCTGGGCCAGCGGGCTGCTGGCCAGCATCGGCAGATGAAGGCCGGGTGCCGGCTGAGCGGGCTTGCCAGGCTTGCCATTGCCCGGCAGCGTGTCTGGTGGCGGGCCAGCCATGAAATCCGGTTCGGCTTGCGCCGGCTTGCCGGTAATCAGCGCTGCTGGTGCCTGTTGCAGCTCGGTCCAGGCCATCAGCGGGCTGAGCACATCCACCTGGTTGTAGCCATCACCGCCGCCGCAGTGGCTCACCCCGGGCAACAGGAACAAGCGCATGAAGCTATCCGTCGTGGCCTTGCCCAGCTGTTGCTGCACCCCCTGGTAATAGGCCAGCGAGACAGCAGGCGTAATCGAGGTATCCGCCAGCCCATGCCACAAAATCAGCTTGCCGCCGTGCTGCTGGAAGGGCAGCAGATTGGTGTTGCCGGCGTTATACAAGGGGGCCAGCTGGGAGAGCTGGGCAAAGGTGGCGTCGTCAAAGCGCAGCTGTTGCAGATGACCCATGGCCAGATCCACCTGCGGCAGAATCAGGTAAGAAATGGCCAGTGAGGCCATGTCCTGGCTCATCGACTTGCCTTCAGCGCTATTGGGCAGCATCCATTGCAGCTCGGAGCCGGGCAGCACGCCGCCCATGGTCAGGTGACGGCCAGCCGCATCTAGCGGGCCGTCATACAGCTTGCGTGCCACCGCCACTTCTTCGGCGCTCAGGCACTGGCTGTGGTCGCTGGCATCTGGCGGACACTGCGCCCAGGCCGGGTCCACCTTGCAGCTGAGCGGGTCTTGCAGCAGGCCATCCTTTACGCCGGAGCCTTCGGCGCAATGCGCCAGCACGGCACGGTGCAGAATGCCCAGCCGGTTTTGCAGCAGGATGTTGCTGCCATCGGCCCGCTGATTGGCCACCACATTCCAGGCGTGATACAGCGAGTTTTGCAGCTGGAACAAGGCCGCGGGCGCACCGGCAGCCACGCCGTCAAAGTCGTCCGGGTAGCGCTGCGCCTCCATCAAGGCTTCGCGGCCGCCATCGGAACAACCGACAAAATAAGAGAAGCGTGCCGGCTGGCCATAAAAAGCCTTGATCAAGGCCTTGGCCACCAGCGCGGTCTGGTGGTTGGCGCGGTAGGCAAAATCGATGCGCTTTTGCGGATCTGCCCCAAAGCTGGCCTGGTCCGGCCCGGTCATCGAACCCTTGTGGCCCATATCGTTGCCAGCCACCACGAATTCGCCGTTCAAGGCGGGGCCGCAGCGCCCGGCATTGCTGATACCCACGCGGGTCATGCCGCACAGGCCGCCGCAACCGCCTTGCAGATAGCGCTGGGTCCAGCCCTGGAGAGGCAGGTCCACCTCGAAGCCGATGGCTGGGGCAATGCTGCCTTCCACCTTGCAAAATTCACCCTTGGGTGTGCTCACCACACTGGCGGCACGGATGCTGACGGGTGCATCTGCCACGCCGCTCAGCGACTGCTGGCCGAGTGCGGCACAGCTGATTACCGCGGGCTGCACGGACAAGGGCTGATAGTCGGCAGCCTGCGCCAAGTGCGGCAGCCAGCCCATGCACCACAGCCACAAGCAGGCCAGCAGGGATAGCCAGCGTAAGGCCACCGGGGGATGGCCGCGATAAGCGGTATGGTTCACCTTGTTCACTCCTGATTGACACCCTGAAAACGGGAATTACTATCATTTGATAGCAAATACGTCATGCTGCTTTGCTGTAATTTTCCTGTCTTGACGCTACTGAACAAGGCTCCATCGCCTGGCATTGCTTGATCAAGAACCGGTTTGAGCCTAGCCCAGCCAACGCCATCCAGCCAGCCTGTGCGGCAGTGGCGGCAAAACAAGGCAACGCAGGTTCACTTAATGGCAACGCGTGCCCTCCTCTGCTGACCTAGATTAGCCAATGCAATCAACATCATTGCAATAACAAGGATCTGAACCAGATGGAGGAGAAACCATGCAGCAATCCACTCTCAAACTGAGCCTGGCCGCCTGTGCCGTAGTCACCGCGCTGACGGCTCACGCAGAGGACAGCACGGTCACCGTGTATGGCGTGATCAGCGCCTCGCTGGAATCGGTGGGAGCATCGGGCGGCAGCGGCGGCACCAAGTCCACCACCACCCGCGTGACCGACAATAATTCCCGCATCGGCTTTCGTGGCAACGAAGACCTGGGCAACGGGGTAAAGGCCATCTGGCAGGTGGAATCCAGCCTGCGTAACTTCGAGCAGGGTGGTACTACCGACTGGGGCCAGAGCGCCACCCTGGCCACCCGCAACAGCTTTGTCGGCATCAGCAGCGAGCAATACGGTCGCCTGATCGCCGGTTACAACGACACCGTGTACAAATCGCTGGTGGGCAGTACGGCGGACTTCGGCATTGACGTGATGGCCGGCACCATTGCCGACAGCTGGGGAACCGGCCCGGGCTTTTACCAGCTGTTCAGCCGTGGCGAAACCCGTTTGAAGAACTCGGTGCATTACATCTCGCCCTTGCTGTCCGGCTGGCAGGCTGGCGCGTCTTATGGCGTGGATGAAACCAGGACCAATAACACCAATCGCAGCCGCCTGAGCCTGGCGGTGAAGTATGGTGACGGCCCGTTCAAGGCCGGTTTCGGCTGGGACCGCCAGTTTGACACTGCCGGTTACGAGCAAAGCAACTCCGGCACGGCAGCGTCGGGCAAGCATGTGGACTTTGCCAAGCTGCTGGCGCAATGGACCTTCAGCAGCACGGGTACGCTGGTGGGGGCCGGGGTGGAGCGTGGCAGTTATCAATCCGCCACGGGCGGCCAAACCCAGACCCAAACCGGTTGGACGGTGGGTGTCAGCCAGCCGCTGAGCGAACGCCTGGCACTGAAAGCCTCGTACAGCAAGCTGGGCAGCCTGAACAATGCCAGCCATGCCGATGACTACAAGGCCACGCAGTGGGTGCTTGGCGCGAGCTATGCCGCCACCAAGCGCACCAGCTTCTACACCTATGCCACGCGCCTGAGCAATGGCGCACTGCAAAACGCCAACTTCGGCTTCAGCCCGCTGACTACCGGCACCAATGCCGGCAACACCGTGGTGCTGGCTAATGGCAACACCCTGCATACCGTCGGCGTGGGCATGTCCACTGCCTTCTGATACAGCACGCGGCTGACCGCAGCCATCACGCAGGAAGGGCTGGCGCTTGCCAGCCCTTTTTTCAAGCTCATGCCAATTTATGTAAATACGGGTAAAGCAGCTCAAGCCAGCCGCGATTTCACCGATAGTTCTTATAAATGCAATAAGGAGTCCAAGCATGTTTCTGGGCGCAGTCGGTTCATTCATCAGCACTTCGGGCGGAGCCTTGCTCAAGGCAGGTTCTTCCGTGGTGACCGAAGCAGCCTCCATTGTCGAGGCACACCCGCTGCTGGCCGGCGTGGCGCTGGGGGTGGGCATTTACGAATACGCCACCAGCAATCCCAGCCACCTGGGCAATACGGTGGATACCACGGCCTGAGGAGCGGTTCAACGCCTGCTGTGCTTTGGCGACAGCACCTTATCAACATCTTGGGCATACGCATTTCCCCTGCGGAAACTCCGCGCCCTCAGCCGTGTTTGTCTTGTCTCGCTCACGCGAAATGTTGAAATGGCTTTGCGCCCCCCCTGCCCCGTTGCGCTGGCTTGCTTGTTGCCGCTACTTGCCAAAAAAAACCACCCCGCAGGGTGGCCAACACAGAGAGTGACGTTTACGCCAGCAAACGTCAGTCGATATAACGCAGGCCAGCCTTGGCCAACGGCTCGCGCATTGCGTACATGTCCAGACCCAGCACGCCGGATGCCAGCTTGGCGCGCTTCTCCCCTTCGAATGATTCGCGCTTTTGCGCCGCCGCCAGCGTTTCCACCGCACGCGCCGCCGGGACGCATACCACGCCGTCGTCGTCGGCCACGATGACATCGCCCGGATGCACCAGCATGCCGGCACACACTACCGGGATGTTGACCGAGCCCAGCGTGGCCTTGATGGTGCCTTTGCTGCTGATGGCGCGGCTCCATACCGGGAAGTCCATTTCCTGCAGGGTTTTGACGTCGCGTACCCCGGCGTCGATGATCAGCGCCCGTGCGCCACGGGCCTGGAAGCTGCTGGCCAGCAGGTCGCCAAAGTAGCCGTCGCTGCATTCCGAGGTGACGCCTGCCACCACGATGTCGCCGGGCTGAATCTGTTCGGCCGCCACGTGCAGCATCCAGTTGTCGCCCGGTTGCAGCAGCACGGTGACGGCGGTGCCGGACACCTGTTTGCCGGCAAAGATGGGGCGCATATAGGGCTTGAGCAGGCCAACCCGGCCCATGGCTTCGTGCACGGTGGCGGAACCCAGCGCGGCCAGTGCATCGGCAGCGGCGCGGTCGGCGCGGGTGATGTTGCGGTAAACGACTCCGAGTTCGTACATGGTGTGGTCTTTCCTGTTCTGTTTTATCTGCCTGGTGATCAAAAGCCCTGGGTCAAGGCGCGCCGCCGCAGACAGTACGTGTGGTACGGCAAGGCGGCGCAACGCAGGAGCGGGGGTTTTGCCAGCCTTAAAGGCCGCGGGCTTTCAGGGCGGCATCCAGTCGCGGATACACGCGGCGGGCATTGCCTTCAAAGATTTGCTGCCGTTCGGCATCCGTCAGCGCCGCCGCTTCGATGTAGCGTTTGGTGTCGTCGTAGTAGTGGCCGGTTTCCGGGTCGATACCGCGTACCGCACCGATCATTTCGCTGGCAAACAACACGTTGTCCACCGGAATGACCTTGGTCAGCAGGTCGATGCCGGGCTGGTGGTAGACGCAGGTGTCAAAGAAGATGTTGTTGAGCAGGTGGT
>NZ_JAELTZ010000077.1:0-12634 GCF_016429115.1 Aquitalea sp. ASV15
GGCGCTGGACAGCGTGCGCCAACAGGGCTTTGACGAAGCCTTCATCCGCCTGTGGCGGCTCTACCTGTGTTATTGCGAGGCCGGTTTCGACGAAGGCCGCATCGGCGTCAGCCAGTTTCTGTTGCAAGACCGCCCGGCATGAATGACCGGCAGCCGCGGCCACACGTTGTCACCAGGAGCAAGCCATGATGCTGCTACCCCCGCCCAACCCCCGTATCGCCAGCTGGCGCCAGCGCCGGGTGTGGATTATCGGTGCCTCCAGCGGCATCGGCGCAGCGCTGGCCAGCCAGCTGCTGCAACAAGGCGCACAGGTGATCCTGTCGGCACGCAACCAGGTCGCCCTGCAGCAGGTGGCTGCCGCCCATGCCGCCGCCATCGTCCTGCCGCTGGATGTCAGCCAGCCGGCGGCCTGGCAGCAAGCCTGGGCCGAGCTGGCAGCCCGCCAGGCCCTGCCCGATCTGGTGGTGTTCTGCGCGGCGGACTATCGCCCGGAGCACTGCTGGGACATCCGGGCCGCGACGGTCAGCCAGACCCTGGCCACCAATCTGGCCGGCGTTTATTTCGGGCTGGAAACCATTCTGCCGGCGCTGATGGCCCGCCGGGGCGGCGGCATCGCACTGGTGGCCAGCGTGGCCGGCTATGTCGGCTTGCCCGGTGCCTGCGTTTATGGGCCGGGCAAGGCGGCGCTGATCAATCTGGCCGAACTGCTGCACGCCGAACTGCGCCAGCATGGCATCGCCGTTTACCTGATCAACCCCGGCTTTGTCGCCACCCGGCTCACTGCCCGCAACGACTTCACCATGCCGGCCCTGCTCAACACCAGCGAGGCAGCCGCGCACATCGTGCGCGGGCTGGAGCGCGGCCGCTTTGAAATCCACTTTCCTGTCAGGTTCACCACATGGATAAAACTGCTCAGACTGCTGCCCTATCGCCTGCGGCTGCCGCTGCTGCGCCGGCTGGCGCGGCACTGAGAGCGCAGCTATCGGCACTGGTGGGGTGGTACAGCCAGCTCAGTCCGCACAGCCTGGAACAGCTGCCGCGCTATTACGCCGCCACGGTCAGCTTCAAGGACCCCTTCAATACGGTATACAGCCGCGACGGCGTCAGGCTGATTTTCCAGCACATGTTCCGCAAGCTGGAACAGCCACGCTTTGTGGTGCTGGAGCAATTGCTGGATGGCCAGCAGGCTTTCCTCAGCTGGGACTTTCATTTCCGCCTGCGCGGCAAGGATTACTGCCTGCACGGTGCCAGCCATCTGCGTTTCAACGAGGATGGCCTGCTGATCCTGCACCGCGACTACTGGGACTCGGCCGAAGAACTGCTGCACAAGCTGCCGCTGATCGGCGCACCACTGCGGCTGCTGCGCCGGCTGCTGTCGGTACGCGACGAGGACCGCCCGGCATGAAAACCGGTTTCAAGGGCAACAAGCAGGCACTGCCAGTCAAGACCTGCCGCGGCTGTGGCAGGGCGATGAGCTGGCGGTGCAAATGGGCGCGCTGCTGGGAACAGCTGCAATTCTGCTCCGAGCGCTGCCGCCGACAACATTGAACCAGCAAAACCATACCCTGCCATCATGTCACTCGCTCTTGCTTACACTCCCCGACAAGCTGTGCAGCCCGCCCGGCGGAGCCGTCCATGACCACGCTGCGACTGATTCTGGGCGACCAGCTCAATCCCCGGCACAGCTGGTTTTCCCGCGTCGATGACCATGTGGTTTACCTGATGCTGGAATTGCGCCAGGAAACCGACTACGTGCGCCATCATGCGCAAAAACTGCTGGCGGTGCTGGCTGCCATGCGCCACTTCGCCGCCCGCCTGAAAGCCGCTGGCCACCGCGTGCGCTATGTCGCACTCGACCATCCGTCCAATCGCGGCACGCTGGAAGCCAATCTGGATGCCCTGCTACAGCACTACGCCGCCAGCCATTTCAGCTGGCAATGGCCGGATGAATGGCGGCTGGACCAGCAACTGCAAGCCTGGGCAGCCCGGCAGACCGTGGTATGCCAGGCCGTGGACAGCGAACACTTTCTGGCCCCTCGGCTGGCCGCCAGCCAGCTGTTTGCCGGCAAGGCCAGCTGGCGCATGGAAACCTTCTACCGCCACATGCGCAAGCAATATGGCGTGCTGCTGGATGAACGTGGCGGCCCGGTCGGCGGCAAATGGAATTTCGACCAGGACAATCGCAAGCCGTGGCGCGGCAGCCCCGCGCCGCTGGCCGATGCACGCCCCAGCCACGATCACAGCGCGCTATGGCAGATGCTGCAGGATGCCGGCGTGGCGGCGCTGGGTCAGCCCTGTGCCGCGCAACTGCGCTGGCCGCTGCACCGCGAGGAGGCCCTGGCCTTGCTGCAGCATTTCATCCAGCATGGCCTGCCCTGCTTCGGCGACTATCAGGACGCCATGCACAGCGCAGAACCGCGGCTGTTTCATTCCCTGCTGTCCTTCGCCCTCAACACCAAGATGCTGTCGCCGCGGGAAGTGATAGACGCCGCCGTGGCCGCCTGGCAAGAGGGCAAGGTGCCGCTGGCCGCAGCGGAAGGCTTCATCCGCCAGATACTGGGCTGGCGCGAATATGTACGGGGGGTGTACTGGGCGCGCATGCCCGCCTATGCCAGCAGCAATCACTTCGACCACCAGCGGCCGCTGCCGCACTGGTTCTGGAACGGCGACACCGGCATGCACTGTCTGGCCCAGGCCATCGGCCAGTCGCTGCGCGATGCCTATGCCCACCACATCCAGCGGCTGATGGTCATCGGCAATTTCGCCCTGCTGGCCGGGCTGTCGCCCCAGGCCCTGCATGAATGGTATCTGGGCATTTACATCGATGCCTTCGAATGGGTGGAACTGCCCAATACCCTGGGCATGAGCCAGTTTGCCGACGGCGGCCTGCTGGCCAGCAAACCTTATGTTTCCGGCAGCGCCTATCTGCAGCGCATGAGCAATTATTGCGGCGACTGCCGCTACCGGCGCGAAGAACGCCACGGCGATGACGCCTGTCCTTTCAACGCCCTGTACTGGGACTTTTTCCAGCGCAATGCCGCCACGCTGGGTAGCAATCCCAGACTGGCGCTGGTTTACCGCCAGTTGCAGCAGATGGATGCGGCGGAAAGCGCCGCCATTACCACGACCGCCCATGCCATCCGCCAGCGGCTGGACACCCTGTAAGCCCGACACCACAAGGAAGCCACACCATGAAACGATACTCCCTCTCCCTGATCCTGCTGCTGGCCAGTACCCTGCTGCTGACCGCCTGCTCCACCCTGCCGCCACCGGGCATCCAGCCGGTAAGCGGCTTCGAGCTGACGCGCTATAGCGGCCAGTGGCATGAAATCGCCCGGCTGGACAACCGCTTCGAACGTGGCCTGAGCCAGGTCAGCGCCACCTACTCGCTCAATGCCGATGGCAGCATCAAGGTGGTCAACCGCGGCTACGACCAGGCCAGCGCCAGCTGGAAAGAGGCACAGGGCCGCGCGCTGTTCAATGGCGACAGCCATGTGGCGTCCCTGAAAGTGTCCTTCTTCGGCCCCTTCTACGGCGGCTACCATGTGGTGGCGCTGGACCCGGACTATCAGTGGGCCATGGTGGCCGGTAACGACCGCGACTATCTGTGGATACTGGCGCGCGACAAGCAGCTGCCGCAGACCGTGACCCAGCCGCTGCTGCGTCAGGCCGCCAGCCTGGGCTTTGATACCGCCAGCCTGATCTGGGTGAAGCAAAGCACGGCCAGCCAGTAAGGCTAATCAAGGTAAACAAGCCATGACGATGCGACTCAACCCGCGCAAGCTGCTGCTGAGCAAGTGGACGGCCGTGCAGCCGCGCAACAAGGAAAAACACTTTATCGTGGTGCGGCTGATCGAGCCGGAAGACCCGGCCCAAGCCATCCGCGAGGTGGAACTGGAAGCGGTATACAGCCGGCACAGCCGCATCATCGCCTGGCAAACGCTGACCGATGCCACCCTCTGGCGGCAGGGCTGGCATTGAGCCGACCGCTTCAGCCTGCGGTGATCGGGAGCGCCCGGCCATGAGTTACGGTGTGGTCTGGTTCAAGCGCGACCTGCGCCTGCACGACCATGCGGCGCTGTGTGCCGCCAGCGCCCAGGGACCGCTGCTGTGCCTGTACATCATCGAGCCACAGCTATGGCTGCAGCCCGACCTGTCCAGCCAGCATTACCACTTTTTGCTGGAATGCCTGCACGACCTGCGCCAGTCCTTGCAGCAGCGCGGCATGACACTGCTGGTGAAAGTGGGCGAGGTCTGCGCCGTGCTGGAACAGCTGTATCAGGCCAGCCCCTTCCACGCGCTGTATGCACATGAGGAAACCGGCAATCACTTCACCTTTCAGCGTGATCTGGCGGTGGCCCGCTGGTGCCGCAGCCATGGGCTGCCCTGGCAGGAATTCCGCCAGAACGGCGTCATCCGCCGCCTCGCCGCGCGCGACGGCTGGGCGGCGCGCTGGGAGCAGCTGGTCAGCGCCCCCTGCCTGCCCGTGCCCGTCATGCAGGGCTGGCCAGCACCGCTGCCGGACGACCGGCCACCCACCGCGGCCCAGCTGGGCATCCACCCTTTCGACCCGCCACAACGCCAGCGTGGCGGTCGCCGCCGCGCCATAGCCGTGCTGCAGGATTTTCTCGCCACGCGCAGCGCCCACTACCGCGGCGGTATCTCCTCGCCGCTGTCCGCACCAACGGCCTGTTCGCGGCTGTCGCCCTATCTGGCCATGGGCTGCCTCAGCCTGCGTGAAATCGTGCAGAGCACCCGCCGCCGGCTGACGCAATTACCGGCAGACAACACGCGCCAGCGCCAAGGGCTGCAAGCCTTCATCAGCCGCCTGCACTGGCACTGCCATTTCATGCAGAAGCTGGAATCGGAACCCGCCATCGAATGGCGCAATATGCACAGTGGCTACGATGGGCTGCGCGAAGAGGAAGTCGATGCCCTACGGCTGCAGGCGCTGATGGATGGCCGAACCGGCTGGCCGCTGGTGGATGCCTGCGTGGCCATGCTGCGTCACACCGGCTGGCTGAATTTCCGCATGCGCGCCATGCTGGTTTCGGTGGCGGCCTATCCGCTCTGGCTGCACTGGCGGCCGGTGGGTTTATGGCTGGCACGCTGCTTTCTCGATTACGAGCCGGGCATTCACTGGAGCCAGCTGCAGATGCAGGCCGGCACCACCGGCATCAATACCACCCGTGTCTACAACCCGGTCAAGCAGGCCATGGACCACGATCCACAGGGGCGCTTTGTGCGGCAATGGCTGCCGGCCATGCGCCGGGTGCCGGACAGCTGGCTGTTCCAGCCATGGAAAATGCCGGACGATCTGTGCCGCCAGCACGGGCTGCTGGGGGAATATGCGCTGGTGCAACCACTGGTGGAGCTGGAAAGCGCCACCCGGCAGGCCCGCCAGCGCCTGCACGCCCGCCGCAATGAACAGGCGGTACGCGCCGGCAAGCAGGCCGTCCTGCAAAAACATGGCTCGCGCAAGCAGCTGCCGCGTGCCGGCGGCAGCGCCAGGCCGGCGACCACCAAGCAACTGGCATTGCCGCTGGAAGCTGGGCCAGCGCCGGACTGAACGGGCCACGGCAATGCTGAGGCTCAGCCCTCCTGACACAAGCCGCGCAAGGCGGCGCAGAACAGCGCCACGGTATGCCGCGCACCGCCGGCACGGGTAAACATGGCAATCGGCGGCAGCGTCCAGTCGAATGAATAGGGCACGATGGACAGGCCGGCCGTGCGCACCAGCTCTTCGGCAATATCCGCCGGCACGATGGACACCGCCCGCTCGCTGGCGACAATCATCTCGCCGATCAGCTTGGACGAATAACTCTCCACAATGGGCACTGGCGGGGCAATGCCGGCCGCCAGAAAGATATCGGTCACCTGCTCGCGCATCGGCGTATGGGGCGCCCCCAGAATCCAGTCCAGTTCCACCAGGCGGGTCCAGTCCAGCCGCACCCGTCCCAGCTGCGCCGCCAGCCGCCGGCTGGCGATCAGCCGCGGCTGTTGCCGGTACAGCACCTCGAACTCCAGCTGTTGCAGATCCACCGCCGACGAGGCGCGGCCGATGACGATGTCCAGGCTGTGATCCTGCAGCCGTGGCAAGAGCTGGTCGCTGGTGCCCTCATGCAGGGTCACCGTCATGCCACCCTGGCCTTCCGGCAGGGTGCGGGCGATGGCGGCCGACAGCAGCCGCCCCGGAATAAAGGGAATGACGCCAACGTGCAGGTGGGCGCTATAGCCGGCCGCGGCGGTGGCCATGTCGCGCACCAGGTGGTCCAGATCGTGCAGCATGGCCTGGGCGCGGGCCAGCACCAGCTTGCCCAGCGCGGTGGGGGCCATGCCGCGGCTGGAGCGGTCAAACAGCGCACCGCCAAACATGCCTTCCAGCTCGGACAGGGCATTGGTGATGGCCGGCTGGCTGCTGGCCATCTGCTCGGCCACCCGCGTCAGCGAGCCATGCTGCTGGATATTCAGCAGCAGGATCAGGTGGCGCATTTTCAGCCGGGCAGACAGGCGGCGCAGGATCTCGTCGGCATTGATTTCGGCCATGGCGGCTCAGATCATCAGGTAAATAGTATGGCTCGATAGTAAATCAAAATATTTACCTTATGTTATTTCGCTAGACTTGCCGCTAATCCAGTCATCCTCCTCCTTGCAGGTGGCCTGACAGGAGACAAAGCGGCTGCCCTGCCGGCAGCCAACACGGCATAGCGATGGCCTTGGCACTGCGACCAAGCCCACATCAGGAGCGACACCATGGATACGACCGACCGTCAGGCAGCACTGGATTACCACGAATTCCCCACCCCGGGCAAAATCGCCGTCAATGCCAGCAAGCCGCTGGTGACCCAGCGCGATCTGGCGCTGGCCTACACCCCTGGTGTGGCTGCCGCCTGCGAAGAAATCGTCGCCGATCCGCTCAATGCCAGCCGCTTTACCGCCCGTTCCAACCTGGTGGGCGTCATCACCAACGGCACCGCCGTGCTGGGCCTGGGCAATATCGGCGCGCTGGCCTCCAAGCCGGTGATGGAAGGCAAGGCGGTGCTGTTCAAGAAATTTGCCGGTGTCGACGTGTTCGACATCGAAATCAACGAAACCGACCCGGACAAGCTGGTGGACATCATCGCCAGCCTGGAAGCCACTTTTGGCGGCATCAATCTGGAAGACATCAAGGCGCCGGAATGTTTTGAAGTGGAACGCAAGCTGCGCGAACGGATGAAGATTCCGGTCTTCCATGACGACCAGCACGGCACCGCCATCACCGTGGCCGCCGCCTTCATCAACGGCCTCAAGGTAGTGGGCAAGGACATCCGCCAGGTCAAGGTAGTGACTTCCGGTGCCGGTGCCGCCGCCCTCACCTGCCTGGACCTGATGGTGCACCTGGGCCTGCCGCTGGAAAACATCTGGGTCACCGATATCGAAGGCGTGGTCTATCAGGGCCGCACCGTGCTGATGGACCCGGCCAAGGCGCGCTTTGCCCAGCCGACGGATGCCCGCACCCTCAGCGAAGTGATTGCCGGGGCCGATGTTTTCCTCGGCCTGTCCGCCGGCGGCGTGCTCAAGGGCGAGATGGTGGCGCAGATGGCCGCCCGCCCGCTGATCCTGGCACTGGCCAACCCGGCCCCGGAAATCCTGCCGGAAGTGGCCCACGCGGTACGCGACGACGTGGTGATGGCCACCGGCCGCTCCGACTACCCCAACCAGGTCAACAATGTGCTGTGCTTCCCCTACATCTTCCGCGGTGCGCTGGATGTGGGCGCCACCACCATCACCCGTGAAATGGAAGTGGCCGCCGTCTACGCCATTGCCGGGCTGGCCGAGGAAGAACAGAACGAAGTGGTGGCGGCCGCCTATGGCAGTTACGACCTGTCCTTCGGCCCGCAATACCTGATTCCCAAGCCCTTCGACCCGCGGCTGATCGTCCGCATCGCCCCGGCCGTGGCCAAGGCGGCCATGGACAGCGGTGTGGCCACCCGGCCGATTGCCAACCTCGACGCCTATACCGAGCAGCTGCAACAGTTTGTCTACCACTCCGGCAGCTTCATGAAGCCCCTGTTTGCCGCCGCCAAAAAACTGGTGCGCGAAGGCGGCAAGACCCGCATCGTATTTACCGAAGGCGAAGACGAGCGCGTGCTGCGTGCGGTGCAGGTGATCGTGGATGAAAAGCTGGCCCGTCCCATCCTGGTGGGCCGCCCGGAAGTGCTGCTGGCGCGGATTGAAAAGTTTGGCCTGCGCCTGCGCCTGGGCGAGGACGTGGAAGTCACCAACCCGGAATACGACGAACGCTTCCACCAGTACTGGACCAGCTACTGGGAGCTGATGTGCCGCGATGGCGTGACCAAGGAAATGGCCCGCGTGGAAATGCGCCGCCGCCTGACGCTGATTGGCGCGATGATGGTGCGCCTGGGCGACGCCGACGGCATGATCTGCGGCACCGTGGGCAGCTATCACGATCACCTGCGCTATATCGACCAGGTGATCGGCAAGAAGGCCGGCTCGGATACCTACGCCGCCATGAACATCCTGCTGCTGGAAAAACAGACGGTGGCGCTGGTGGATACCCACGTCAACGACGACCCCACCGCCGAGCAGATTGCCGAATTCACCATTGCCGCCGCCGAGGAAATGGCCCTGCTGCACATGAAGCCCAAGGCCGCGCTGCTGTCGCGCTCCAACTTCGGCTCCGGCAGTTCCGCCTCCGGCAGCAAGATGCGCCGCGTGCTGGAACTGGTACGCCAGCAAGCGCCTGAGCTGGAAATCGATGGCGAAATGCACGGCGACTGCGCACTGGACGAGGCGCTGCGCATGGACATCCTGCCGATGTCACAACTGAAGGGCGCGGCCAATCTGCTGGTCTGCCCCAATGTCGATGCCGGCAATATCGCCTACAACCTGCTGAAGACCGCCGCCGGCAGCAATGTCGCCGTCGGCCCCTTCCTGCTGGGTGTCAATGCGCCGGTCAACATCCTCACCTCCAGCTCCACCGTGCGCCGCATCATCAATATGGCGGCACTGACGGTGATGGAAGCCAACCGCCAACAGCACTAAGACCCGCTCACAAAACCCCCGCTCCAGCGTTGCACCGCCTTGCCGTACGCTATGTACGGTCGGCGGCGGCGCGCCTTGGCCCGGGTGCTTTACGAGGTTTTGTTAGCGGCTCTCAGCAGTAGCCACTCCAAACACGCCCCGGTCCGCCGGGGCGTTTTGCTGTCTGCACGGTGGCAAATCACCCGCATGTGCAGCCGGCCCTCAGCAAATCAGTACGAAAAATCAAATTTTCAGGACTTTATGCCACACCAAGTCCTGAACCAAGGCGTACAGTGAGCGCCATACCCCGCAGCAAGCCGCTGCTTTTCACCAAGGAGCTCACCATGTCCATCGAAAAAGTCCTGTACCGCGCCCAAGCCACTACCAGCGGTGGCCGCGAAGGCCACGCCGAATCTTCGGACGGCGCCCTGCGCGTGCAGCTGTCCACTCCGCGCGAGCTGGGCGGCGCCGGCGGTAGCGGCACCAATCCCGAGCAACTGTTCGCCGCCGGCTACTCGGCCTGCTTTCTGGGCGCACTGAAATTTGTCGCCGCCAGAGAAAAAATCGCCCTGCCTGCCGACGCCAGCATTACCGGCAGCGTAGGCATCGGCGCCATTGCCAGCGGTTTCGGCATCGAAGCCGAGCTGCAGATCAGCCTGCCCGGCCTGCCGCGCGCACAGGCGCAAGCGCTGGTGGAGCAAGCCCACATCGTCTGCCCCTATTCCAATGCCACCCGCAACAATATCGATGTGACGCTGACGCTGCTCTGAAGCCACAGCCCCCGGCTGCCGCCCGGCATAGCGGCGGCAGCCCTTGCCCAACCTGCCCACCGCTCATCCATACGCAGCGGAACAGTCACGACAGCGGCTCCCTGCTGCTGCTCGTCATCCCTGCCGCATCCACGCCATAGCCATGCAGATAAACGGCCAGCGCCGCCGCCACTGATTCGGCAATGCGCTCCGGCCCGGGTTTGTCCACCAGCCCGGTCATGAAAAACTCCACATAGTCGGCCTCCAGCAAGCTGATCAGTTGCAGTGCCGCCCGCCAGGGCGAGCGGCTGGCCAGCCGGCCGGCCTGCATCTGACCTTCCAGAAAGCGCGCCAACTGCCCCCACCCCTCGGCCGGGCCGTTGTCGAAAAACATCCGGCCCATGCTGGAGCGCGGCCCTTCCCCCATCACGATGCTGCGCATGATCAACAGATCGCGGCTCAGTATGGTATCGAGGTAGTGCTCGCCAAAGCGCTGCAAGGTGCCGGCCAGATCAGCCCCCGGGGCCAGGCTGCCAAACGCTCCCATCATCCGGTCTTCCGCCTGGGTTTTCATGACCTCGCGAAACAGCTCGTCCTTGGAAGAAAAATAGCTGTACAGCGTTGCCTTGGAGCCACCCGTGCGTTCCGCGATCTCCGCCATGGATGCCGCCTTGTAACCACGTGCCCGGAATACCTCCGTGGCTGCAGCTAGGATGGCCAGACGCCGATCTTCAGTTTTCACTCTCATTACCCCTCCGTTAACTTTACCGTACAGTAAATTTATATTGACACATCTGGCGCATCATTGCTATAAACTTACCATACAGTTCAGTTATGGAGAAAATCGTGCACACCTTCCTCTGGCATGCAAGGAGCGGCGCAGTGTATTGCAGCCTGCTACTGGCAGCTGGCTGCGGCCTGGCCGGCTGCGCCAGCGTTCCCGATCTGGGGCCGCTGCCGTCGCTGCACGGCAGCACACAGCTGCAAAGCACGCACAGCCTGGCCGGCAATGCCGCCAGCTGGGCAGAACCGCAATGGTGGACCAGCTATGGCGATGCCCAGCTAAACCGGCTGATGGCCGAGGCACTGGCAAACTCTCCTGACCTGGCCATGGCGCATGCGCGCATTCTCAGGGCCGAAGGCTATGCCCAGCAGGCAGGGGCCAGCCTGCTGCCGGCGCTGGAAATGGACAGCAGCCTGTCGCGCATGAAGCAGAGTTACAACAATGGCGTGCCCAAGGCGCTGGTGCCGCCGGGCTTCAACAATGCCAGCCGTGCAACGCTGGATTTCAGCTACGAAATCGATTTCTGGGGCAAGAACCGCGCCGCCGTGGCGGCAGCCACCTCGGAACTGGCGGCCGCGCAAAGCGAAGCCGCGCAAAGCAGGCTGCTGCTGACCAGCTCGATGGCCGCGGCCTATGCCGAGCTGGCACGTTTATACGCCGTACAAGACTGCTCGGCCCAGGCGGTAGCGGTACGCCTGCATAGCGAAAAACTGCTGGGCGACCGTCAGCAGCAAGGACTGGAAACCATGGCCAGCGTCAGCCAGGCGCAATCGCGGCGCGCGGCGGCAGAAGCCGAGCTCACCGCCGCCGGCCAGGCCATCGCCCTGCAGCGCAATGCCCTGGCCGCGCTCAGCGGCAACGGTCCGGACCGCGGCCTGCAAATCGGCCGCCCCGTCGTCGCGCTGAGTCGCCTGCAGGGGCTGCCTGCCAGCGTGCCGGCCGAACTACTGGCGCACCGCCCCGATCTGCAGGCCGCGCGCTGGCGCGCCGAAGCCGCCGCCCGCCGCATCGATGTGGCACACGCCGGCTTTTATCCCAATGTCAATCTCACGGCCTTTGTCGGCGGGCAAGCACTGGGCAGCCTGGATCTGCTGACCAGAAGCGGCTCCGGCATTGCCGGCATCGGCCCGGCCATCGACCTGCCCATCTTCCGTGGCGGCCAGCTGGAAGGCGGCTATCGCACGGCGCGCAGCGAGTACGACATGGCCGTGGCCAGCTACAACCAGACCCTGATCCAGGCCCTGCACGAAGTGGCCGACGCCATCACGCAGCACCACATGCTGGCACCACAGTTGCTGCAGCGCAGCGAGTCGCTGCAGGCGGCCGAACAGGCTTACCGCGTGGCCAGCGAGCGCTATCAGGGCGGCCTGGCCAACTATCTCGAGGTATTGAATGCAGAAGACAGCGTGATCAATGCGCGCCGCATTCTGGTCGACCTGCAAAGCCAGCGGCTGGTGCAGGACATCAGCCTGATCAAGGCGCTGGGCGGCGGCTACCAGGCCGAACACAGCTGAAACCCGGCACGGAAACCATCAAGGAAATCATCATGAGTGCACATACCGACACCCTGCCGGCCGCCACCGCGGCCACTCCCGCCGCACCGGCACAACGCAAGAAACTGTTTCTGCTGCTGGGCAGCGCCATTGCCGTGGCCGCACTGGGCTATGGCAGTTACTGGGCGCTGGTCGCCTCCCACTATGTCAGTACCGACAATGCCTATGTCGCCACCGAAATTGCCCAGGTCACGCCGGAGGTGTCCGGCACGGTGCGCAGCGTGACGGTGGTGGACACCCAGCACGTGAAAAAGGGCGATGTGCTGCTGCAGCTGGATGACAAGGATGCCCGGCTGGCGCTGGCCCAGGCCGAGGCCGATCTGGCGCGTGCCCAGCGCCGGGTGCAGGGGTATTTTGCCAATGACGAAAGCCTGACAGCCCAGGTGCAGTCGCGTCTGGCCGAGCAGGCCCGTGCCGCGGCACAGCTGGTATCGGCCAGATCCGATCTGGAGCGTAGCCGCCTTGATTACAGCCGCCGTCAGGCCCTGGCGCGCAATGGCTCGGTATCCGGCGAAGAACTGAGC
>NZ_JAELTZ010000078.1:0-12317 GCF_016429115.1 Aquitalea sp. ASV15
GTCCAGCACCGCCGGCAGATAGCCTTCTACCTGGCGCAGCATGTCCTGGTATGCGGCCAGCGGCTTGCCCCAGGCATCGGCCACATCATCCATATTGCCGCTGGCGTATTCGGACAGGGTGAAGGTCTTGCCCCTGGCTTCGGGGAATAGCTCCAGCACCTTGGCCTTGTGCTTGGCGGTCATGGTGAGAATCAGGTCGGAATGGCGGACATCATTGGCATTGAGCTGTGCGGCACGATGGGCCGACACGTCGATGCCGCGCTGTAGCAGCAGGCTGGCAGCATGGGCCTCGGGGCGGTTATCGTAGGGGTCCATGTCGACTGCCCGCGAAATCACCGCAATGGGCAGTTGCTGCTGCTCGATGCGTTGTCTGGCCAGCGCTTCGGCCGTCACGCTGCGCCCGGTATTGCCGGTATCGACAAAAGCCAGCTTGAAGGGCTCGGCCGCCAGGGCCAGCCCGCAGGCGGCCAGCAAGCAGACACCCGCCAGTAGTGCAATGAATTTCCTCATCGTTGACTCCCTGTCATCCAGCCTGTTCATCATGCTTGTGCGCCGGCGGGGGCGGCCATATGGCACTGCCCGCAGCAGCAGGCCAGCCACTGCATATTGCCCACGATTTGCGTATGCCAGTCAAATTAAACTTGCCTTGTTCTTACGCTGGGCTAGTATACAAGATAAATAAATTGCATCAATTACAGTTTAAATAACTAACATCAAGTCGGGCCATGCAATGCATCAATCACCCCATCAGGTGACCGGGAAGCATCGGCATGCCTGCCCGCCTTGGCCGGCATCCATCCTTGCTCTGCCCGCACCTGCCCTGCAAGGAAATGATCATGAATCTGCCGCGTAGTATTTGCCCAGGTGCCAAACCGCTATTGCTGAGCGCCGCCCTTGCCGTTGCCTTTCCGCTGCAGGCACAGGCTGAAATCAGCCTGGAGAGCCTGCAACAGCAAATCAGCGCCCTGGCCCAGACTAACCAGCAGCAGGAGAGCCGTATCCGCCAGCTGGAAAGACAGCTGGCCAGCCTGCAACACGGCAATACCGCCGCCAGTGCCGCCAATAATCCGCCGAGCAACGAGACCCCGGCCAGCCAGGGAACGGTGGCAGCCGGCAGTGGTCCGGCCCTGCCAGTGGTCAGCGAAGTCCCCAAGAGCGTGGAAGACATCTACCAGGAAGCCAGCGGCTTTGCCGCCGGGAAGTTTTCCATCGAACCCAGCTTCACCTACACCCACTATGACACCCGCGAACTGGTGCTGAATGGCTTTCTGGCGCTGGATTCGATTTTTCTGGGCAATATCAATCTGGACAAGGTGGTCAGTGACAGCGTCACCCTGGGCCTGACCACCCGCTATTCGCCCAGCCCACGCTGGCAGCTGGATGTGGACATCCCCTTTGTCGCCCGTGATGCCACTTATTTTTCCGGCGGCGCTGGCGGTGCGGCCAACAGCGTGTCGCAAGGTTCGGTGCAGCAAGGCCCGACGCTGGGCGATGTCAGCTTTGGCGTGGGCTACAAGCTGGTGGAAGAAAATGCCGACTGGCCGGACATTGTATGGAGTGTGCGCGCCAAGGCGCCAACCGGGCGCAATCCCTACGGCATCAAGCTGGTGCAGTCAGCTGACAACAACAATCTGTCCATCCCCAATCGCCTGCCCACCGGCAATGGTGTCTGGGGCCTGAGTACCAGCCTGTCCTTCGTCAAGACCGTCGACCCGGCCGTGCTGTTTGCCAGCCTCAGCTACACCCACTATCTGGACGGCCATTTCAGCGACATCAGCCCCACCGCCGGCGTGACCCAGCCGGGAGACGTGCGGCTGGGAGACAGCTGGAGCTGGGGTGCCGGCATCGCCTTTGCCCTCAACGACAAGCTCAGCCTGGGCCTGTCCTATTCGCAACAGATGGTGCAACAGGCACGCATGCGGCAACAGGGCAGCAACTGGACCGACGTGACCGGCAGCAGCGCCAATGCCGCCAATCTGAACCTGGGCCTGACCTACGCCTTCAGCAAGCACCTGTCCATCATTCCCAATCTGTCGCTGGGCATGACCCCGGACAGCCCCAATTATGCGTTTTCGGTGAAATTCCCCTACCGTTTCTAACGGAGTTGGTCATGCATGCAAACAAGACTTTGCTGGCAGTGGGGTCGGATGCCCTGCTGCCAGTCCTGCACGCGCTGCGCCAGCAGCATTGGCACATCATCCATATTCATGATCCGCAGCAGTGGAAGCCCCAGCGCAGCGTCACCTGCAGTGCCGGCCTGCTGTTGCTGGACGGCAAGCTGCTGCGCAAAAGCGCTGCCCTGCAGCAACTGGCCAGCCAGCTTGACCTGGAATGGCTGCTGCTGACCGAGCGCGCCCAGCTGGAACAAGCGGCGGTGCGCGCCTTTATCAATGACAGCTGCTATGACTACCACTGCCTGCCCACCGAGGACGAAAGGCTGGCCGTCACCCTGGGCCGGCTGCACGGCAAAACCCTGTTGCGCCGGCGCAGCCAGCACGAACAGGTGGAACAGGAGGCGCAGCAACTGGTGGGCGAGCACCCCAGCATCCGCCGCCTGCGCCAGGAAATCCGCCGGCTGGCGCGGGTGAATGTCACGGTGATGATTACCGGCGAGTCCGGCACCGGCAAGGAGCTGGTGGCGCAGCTGATCCACCAGCACTCCGAACGCGCCGATGGCCCCTTCCAGGCGGTCAACTGCGGCGGCCTGCCGGTGAATCTGGTGCAATCCGAGCTGTTTGGCCACGAGCGCGGCGCCTTCACCGGCGCATCCAGCTGTCGCATCGGCCGCATCGAGGCGGCGCAAAACGGCACGCTGTTTCTGGATGAAATCGGTGACATGGCGATAGAGGCCCAGGTCAACCTGCTGCGCTTTCTGCAGGAAGGCACCATAGACCGGCTTGGCGACAACCGCAGCCGCAATATCGACACCCGCGTGCTGTCGGCCACCCATGTCGACCTGCCGGCGGCCATTGCCAAGGGTCGCTTCCGCGAGGATCTGTACTACCGGCTGTGTGTCTGCCAGTTGCAACTGCCGGCGCTGCGTGAGCGGCGCTCGGACATCCCGCTGCTGGCGCAATATCTGCTGCAGCAGAGTGCCAGCCGCCATGGCATTCCGCTCAAGCGGCTGTCTTACGAGGCATTGGCGGTCATGCTGCAACACGACTGGCCGGGCAATATCCGTGAAATGTCCAACCGCATCAGCCAGGGGCTGGCCATGGCCAGCGGTCGGGTCATCCGTCCGCAAGACATGGGGCTGGGCAGCAGCATGCTGCCGCCGCTGCACAACGGGCTGGAAGCGGTGCGGGAAAGGGCGGAACGGGAAGCGCTGACCATGGCGCTGCAATTGCACAATCACAACAGCAGCCAGGCGGCACGCACGCTGGGCATCTCCCGCGCCACGCTCTACCGCCTGTTGAAGAAATACGAGATCAGCGCGGTCGAATGAGACCGGACGGCAGGCCAGGCGCAGGCCAGGCGGGCGCCTCAGCGCACGCCGCTGCCGGACAGCATCAAGCGGCTGGGGATGCTGAAGCTGAAGCCGCTGCTTTGGGGCTGCAATACCAACTGGATGCGCAGGCTATTGTCGGTACTGATGCCGCTGCCATTGATGCTGGCAAACTGCAGCAACTGGCCCTGGCCCAGCAACTGGCCCATGCGTCCGGCATTGCCCAGATCCATGCTGACGGACAGCTGGCCGCTGCCAAGCGTCGTACCACTGCCACTACTCTGCCAGCCGGCCGGCATCTGCAGGCTGGCCGTGCCATCGCGGCGGATGTCTATGCTGGTGCTGTTGCTGGAGCTATTGCCATTGCCAGCCTGCTGATTGAGCTGCACCACCCCCTGTACCGAAGCCAGCCCGCCAGTCGGGGCTGCCGCTGCTGCCGCCGTCGTGCCATCACCATTCAGGGTATAGCGACTGATGACCGGCACCGCCCCGGCCTGGGCCGTCAGCTGCAATCCGGCCCCTTGCACCACGCCGGCCTGGTTCTGCCAGGTGGTGAGCATCTGCACGCCGAAGCGCACAATCTGCCCGGCATCGATATAACGACCGCGCAAGCTGTCCAGCACGCTGTCGTCGACATAAGCCAGCATGGCGGCTTGCGCCGGCACACTGGCAGTCAGTGCCAGCAGTAGCGGCACTGCCCTGGATAAGATACGCATGCCATGCTCCCGGTCGTCGCCGGCGGGCCAGCGCCCACAGGCCGCAACTATAAGAAATCACTGTAGAGAAAGCCGTATTCCACCAGATCGGCCTGCTGCACCGGCTGCATGCCGTTCATCAGCTGTCGCGCCGACAACAGGCTGGGCAGCTGGCGCAACGGCCCTTGCGGCTGATAGCCGGGGCCGGCTACCGCCAGCAGCACGCCATTCCACTGCCGGGCAAAGTCCCTCATGGCGAGCGCCCGGTTGCCCAGCGCCGGGTCGGCCACATACACCGTGTCGCGGGTGGCCAGCTTCAGAATCACAAAGTGCTTGTAACCATTGATATCGAGCATGATCAGTGCCGGAATGCGCAGCGCAGGCAAACGCTCCGGTCCGCTGACAAAACCGCTGGCGCGCAGGCCCAGCGTATTCACATAGTGCTTCATGTCCAGCATGGAAAAACCCTGCTGGCGCACCACATCGGCATTGGCTCCGGCCAGCATGCCGGCGATGACTTGCTGCTCGTCGAGGTCGCGGCCAAAGCCGTAACGCAGCAAGGTGGCCAGCGCGGCAGCACCGCAGCTGAAATCGGTATGTTGCTCCACCACATGGGCAAAGCGCATTTCACGCAGGCTGTGCACCCGCTTGTAGAGATTGCCCTCGCCGGTATAGGCGGGAACCGCCAGCTCGGCCGCCTGGGCGAACTGCTCACCACCGGGACAGGACAGCCCCAGCAGGAGAGATAGCAGCAAGCGCATGGTGAGTTTCATGGCAAAAGCCGGCAGCACGGCCCAAGGACTGCGCTGCCGGCGTCTCCTGACTTAGTGGGTGGCGGCAACCGACAGGCTGTTGACCTGCTGGTTGGACAAGCCGGCCGCATTATTCAGGCCGACATTGCCGCTGATGCCATTGACAGAGCCGGTGATGCTGGCTGTGCCGTTAAGCGGGAAGAAAGTCGTGACCGAAGTGCCCTGGTTCACCTGCATGCCACCAGCGGAGGCGGTAGCCAGCACGGCCGAGCTGGCCGAGGCCAGTGCCACGTCATTCTTCTGCTGGTTGCCGGCGCCTGCCGCATTGTTCACCCCGGCATTACCCTGGATGGTGTTCAGCGAGTTGCTGATGCTGGCGCTCATGTCATTGGAAGTGCCACGCATCGGCTCGGCGAAGGTGTAGCTATTGCCGTCGTTCATCTGCTCGAAGGAGGTAGAAGCCACCGCACCGCTATTCTTGCCAGAGGCCGAGCCGATGGCCACGTTATTGGCCTGCTGGTTGAAGAAGCCGGAGGCATTGTTCACGCCAGCATTACCCTGGATATTGCTTACACTGCCGCTTACGCTGGAGCTGGTGGGGTCGGTGACATTCAGCTTGTTGCCCAGGTTTTTCTGTACATCATTCACCTGCGCACTGGCCATGGCATCAGCCTTGGGGTCAAACACCTCGTACACGGCAATGCCTTCCAGATAGGCGGTGCCAGTCAGGCTGACATTGGTATTGCTATAGGTGTTGGACAGGTTATTGCTGATCTTGTTGCTGGTAGTGGCCGGCGGATTCGGCTGAGTCGGCGGTTCCATGGCATGAGCGGCACCGAACATACCAACAAGAGCGACGAAAAGCACTTTTTTCTGCAGCATTGCGGTCATGATTGTTCTCCTAGCGATTTGCTTGAATACCGGCCCCGCCACCACTGGCAAAAGCCGGCACGGCTCACGGGTTGGCCCATTGCACGGCCACGACATTGACAGCCAGGTTATGGCTGCCAGCAATCTGGTTAAGCTGCACCAGCCCCCGGCTTCCCTGGAAAGCTGCTGCGGATAATTCGGTTGTCTGCCCGGCGCTGCCGCTGGCAGGGGCCCCGGCTGGGGTCGCCGCCGTGGCACCGGCCAGCACGGCATCCTGCACCGCTGCCGGCATGTCACGGCCACTGGCCTGCGCTTTGGCGGCCAGCGCCAGGCTAAAGGCATTGAGTGACTGGTTGGCATAGCCGGCACTCTGGTTCACCGCCAGCACACCCTGGCTGCCGGCAAACGCGGCACCGCCAATGCTGGCCCGCAGGTTTTGCTGGGCCGTGTCGTCCTGTACCCTGCCCTGCTGCTGCGACAAGCCGACGCTGGCTACTGCCAGCCCGCCGGCTACTGCCAAAGCCTGCAGATTGCCTTGCTGATTGGCATTGCCTGCCGCCTGGTTCACCGCCAGCACGCCCTGTGCCGACTGGCCACTGTTCTCGATCAGGGCCAGTTGGTCGGCATGGGCCAGTACTGCACTCAGGCCGCCGCCCAACCACAACATTTGCAAGATGCGCATGACTTGTCTCCTTGTCGCCAGGCCGTTCAGGGATGCAGGGCCGATTGCAGCAGATGCCCTACCCCGACCGCGGACACAGCCGCGCCGGCCATGCCACCTGCCTGCTTGCCATTGGCGCCGCCTGCAGCCAGGCCGGACCAGCCAGACTGGCCGTCCAGCGCCAGCGCCGGCCCCTGCAGGGCCGGACCAGCCATCACCACATGGGTGGCAGCCAGTACCGGATCGGCCAGCTGTTGTGTAAGCACCGGCATGGCAGCGGATGGAGAAGTGGCAACCTGGCTGACTTGCGGACTGGGATCGCCGTGGCGGATGGCCGAACGCGCCGGCACATCGCGACCGATCACCATCTCGCCCTCGCCCTGTGCCGCAGCCGATGCCAGCAGGCTGCCGGCCAGCAAAGCCGGGAAGAAGAGGCGGAATAAGGAGCTGTTCATGCTGGCCACCACAGGGCTGGGTAATGCCCCCTTCAATGCAGAAAGCATGCCAGCGGCGTCCCATCCCCATGCCATAAGGGTTGGCGCACAAAGGCCGGGCCGGCGGCGCGCGCAACTGTCTCGCACCTGCGACAGAAACATGCCGCCAAGCCGGACAAGGGCCATCCATGACCATCGCCATGTCACACGTCGGGAGCAGGTTGTCGATGTTTGCAGGCCCGCCATGCTGGCGGGATACCGGCAAAGCGTCTCAGCCTTGCGACAAGCGCTGCGTGGCCGGCGCCAGCACCGGCCAAGATGCGCCGGTCATATGAAACAAGGCTTGGCACAATCCATCTGCCAGCTATAACGAAACAGGCAAAGTAGCAAGCCAGTTACTAATAACCAGTGGAGAAGGGGAAACCATGAATATTTCACAACGTCTGGCGCTCACGCTGGGCATCGCCCTGCTTGCCCTGCTCGGCATAGGCAGCTTCGGCCTGTATGAGCAAAACCTGGCCAATGAGCGCTTCAACTATCTGAAAGCCAACACCTTTCCCAGCATTTCCACCCTGGACGAGGCGCAGGACGCGCTGACCCAGTCGCGCACCGGCACCTACCGCCATGTCATCGACCACGACCCCGCGCAAAAGGAAAAGGACCTGCAGGCCATCAATAGCAATGATCAGCGTCTGGATGACGCGCTGGCCCGCTACGAGAAAGAACTGATTTCCAACGAGGATGACCGCAAGCTGCTGGAGCAGGACCGCAAGCTGCTGCAGGAATACCGCAGCAGCCGCAATGCGCTGCTGCAACTCTCCAAGGACAACAAAACCCAGGAAGCAGAGCAGGCCATTATCGGCGGCACCATGCGCGCAGCCACGGCAGCCCTCAACAAACAGCTGACCGAACATGTGAAATTCAACTATCAGCTTGCTGACAAGCTGTCGTCGGAAAATGCCGTGGCCTATGATCGTGCCATCACGCTGTCCGTGGCCATTGTCGGTGTGTGCCTGCTGCTGTGCGGCATCTTGGGTGGCAAACTGTTCCTGCATATCCGCAGCAGCCTGCAAAGTATTCGCAGCGTGATGCTGACCGTGCGCGAATCACTGGATTTCCGCGTGCGGGCGCAGGTCAAGCGCAAGGACGAGGTAGGCGATACCGCCGAGGCCTTCAATGCCCTGCTGCAGCAATTGCAAGGCAGCTTCCAGGATATCCGCAAGAGTGTGGAATCGGTTGACCAGGCCATCGAAGGCATGGCGGCCAATACCTCGCAGATTGCCCGCAGTTCGGAAGTGCAGAGCGAGGCTGCCTCCGCCATGGCGGCCGCGGTTGAAGAAATGACCGTCAGCATCAATCACGTGTCAGACCGCGCCCAGGAAGCCAGCAGCCAGACCAGTGCCGCCGGCAGCACCGCCACCCAGGGTGGCAAGGTGATCCTGGCCACGGTGGAGGGCATCACCCAGGTATCGACCTCCATCCGCAACGCCGCCAGCCAGATCAACCAGCTGAAAGAAGACAGCCAGACCATTGCCACCGTCATGGGCATCATCAAGGACATTGCCGAACAGACCAATCTGCTGGCGCTGAATGCCGCCATCGAGGCCGCCCGTGCCGGCGAAATGGGCCGCGGCTTTGCCGTGGTGGCGGACGAGGTGCGCAAGCTGGCCGAACGCACGGCCAAATCCACCACCGAAATTTCCTCGGTCATCAGCAAGATGCAGCAGGGCACGCAGGATGCGGTCAGCAGCATGGAGACGGTGGTGGAACGGGCCAATCGTGAAGCGGATGGCGCCCGCGAGGCCAATACGGCGATTGGCCAGATCCAGAGCAATACCCATCAGGCCATGGGACTGGTGCACGATATTTCCAACAGCATTTCGGAACAGACCAGCACCAGCACCACCATTGCCCAACGGGTGGAACAGATTGCCCAGATGGCCGAGGAGAACTCCTCGGCGGCCAGCAGCTCGGCCGATGCCGCACGCCAGCTGCATCATCAGGCCAGAAGCATTCTGCAAACCGTGGCGCAGTATCAGGTATGAGACAGCCAGGTTCCGGCCGGCCCGCCACTCAACCCAGATGGGTGTGGCGTTCCGGCCGGGCGCTGGTTTCCATTTCCGCCAGACCCTGCAAGATGCCGCATTCGTCCACCCCCTGCTGTTGCTGACAGCGCTGGCGCAGCGCATCCAGCTGTTGCTTGAGTTGCAGCAGCTCGGCAATGCGCTGGTCCACATGCTCGATATGCGCATCCAGCAATTCGTTCACCCCGCGGCAATCGCCGCCGGCCGTTTCCATCTGCAGCAGCTGGTGGATTTCCTCGTGGGTCATGTCCAGGGCGCGGCAATTGCGTACAAAACGCAGCCGCTCCAGATGGCGCGGGCCATAGCTGCGGTAATTGTTGGCGGCACGGTCAGCCGCCGGCAGCAGCCCTTCCTTTTCATAAAAACGCACCGTTTCCGTGGTGCAGCCGGCGTGACGCGCCAGATCGCCGATTTTCATTCCACCCTCCCAGCCAAGGCTTGACCTTGTAGTTGCTACAAGGTGTTTACTGTAAGCCAATGTCGCAGTGGAGACCAGCATGAAACACCAACACCCCCCGCACCAGCATGCCGGACAGCATGCCCAGCAGCACAGCTGTGGCTGCAACGGCGTAGCGGCCAGCACCCTGGCGGCGCTGCCTGCAGCACAAAGCATGGGCGAACTGCTGCGCACCCCCATCCGCATCCTGCAAATGGACTGCCCCACCGAAGAAGCACTGATCCGCAACAAGCTGGGGGGAATGCCCGGCGTGCAGGACATGGAATTCAACCTGATGCAACGGGTATTGACGGTCAGCCATCAGCCCGCGGTATTGCCGGGCATTCTGGCAGCCCTGCGCAGCCTCGGATTTGAACCGCAAACCGGCGCCACCCCGGCCGGGCAGGCAACACAGTCCGCCGCATGGTGGCCGCTGGCCCTGGCCGGCGTGGCCGCCGCCGCCGCGGAAATCTGCAGCTGGCTCAAGCTGCCCGGCTGGCTGGCGGCCGTGCTGGCGCTGGCCGCCATTCTCAGCTGCGGCCTGGGCACCTATCAAAAAGGCTGGATTGCCCTGCGTAACCGCACCCTCAACATCAATGCACTGATGAGTATCGCCGTCAGCGGTGCGCTATTGCTGGGTCAATGGCCGGAAGCCGCCATGGTGATGGTGCTGTTCACCCTGGCCGAGCGCATCGAGGCACGCTCGCTGGAACGCGCACGCAATGCCATCGGCGGCCTGCTGCAGCTGACGCCACCCCAGTCCATGGTGCAGCAGGCGGACGGCAGCTGGCAGAGCATGGCCGTGGCCGACATCGCCATCGGCAGCATCGTGTGGGTCGCCCCCGGCGAGCGCATCGCACTGGATGGCGTGCTGCTGGCCGGCAGCTCAAGCGTCAATCAGTCGGCCATGACCGGTGAAAGCCTGCCGGTGGAAAAAAACGTGGGCGACAGCGTATACGCCGGCACGCTGAATGCCAGCGGCTCGTTTGAATATCGGGTCACGGCCGCCGCCAACGACACCATGCTGGCGCGCATCATCCATGCCGTGGAGCAGGCACAGGGCGCACGTGCGCCCACCCAGCGCTTTGTCGACAACTTTGCCCGCTACTACACCCCGGCCGTGTTCCTGCTGGCGCTGGCTGTTGCGCTGCTGCCGCCGTTGCTGGCTGGCGGCAACTGGCATGACTGGCTGTACAAGGCGCTGGTGCTGCTGGTCATCGCCTGCCCCTGCGCCCTGGTCATTTCCACGCCGGTCACCATCGTCAGCGGCCTGGCTGCCGCCGCCCGGCGCGGCATCCTGATCAAGGGCGGGGTCTGGCTGGAACAGGGCAGGCATTTGCGCTGGCTGGCGCTGGACAAGACCGGCACCATCACCCACGGCAAACCGGAACAGACCGACTTTGTCGCACTGGGCACAGCCACACCCAGCGATTACCAGCAACTGGCGGCCAGCCTGGCCGACCGTTCCGATCACCCGGTCTCGCAAGCACTGAGCCGCGCCGCCAGGCAGCAGGCGCTGCCGCTGTTGCCGGTGAGCCAATTCCGCGCCCTGCCCGGGCGTGGCATCCAGGGCCATATCGCCGGCCGCGACTATCTGCTGGGCAACCAGCGGCTGCTGCAGGAAAGCGGCCACTGCCCGCCGGCACTGGCCACACGGCTGGCGGCACTGGAGGCGCAGGGCAAGAGTGTGGTGGTCTTGCTGGATGACAGCGGCGCGCTGGCCCTGTTTGCGGTGGCCGACACCATCAAGCCCGGCAGCGCGGCAGCCGTGGCCGAACTGCACCAGCTGGGCGTGAAAACCCTCATGCTGAGCGGCGACAACCAGGCCAGTGCCAGCGCCATCGCCAGCCTGGCCGGCATCGATGAGGCCCGCGGCAATCAGCGGCCACAGGACAAGGCCGATGCGATAGCCGCCTTGTCCGGCCAGGGTCTGGTCGGCATGGTGGGCGATGGCATCAACGATGCCCCGGCCCTGGCCCGTGCCGATATCGGCTTCGCCATGGGAGCCATGGGTTCGGACACTGCCATCGAAACCGCCGACGTGGCCCTGATGGACGATGATCTGGCCAATATCCCGGCTTTTGTGCGCCTGTCACGCGCCACCCACGCCATTCTGGTGCAAAACATCGCCCTGGCACTGGGCATCAAGGCAGTTTTCCTGCTGCTGACCCTGTTTGGCATGGGCAGCATGTGGATGGCGGTGTTCGCCGATGTGGGTGCCAGCCTGCTGGTAGTGGGCAACGGCCTGCGTTTGCTGCGCAAATAAGGCGGAAGACGGGCGGCTGCATCACACCAGGCATATTGTTTGCTTTGACCGTGACAGAAACGCTTCCACCACCCCGGAAGCGTGCCGTCCGCTCCCACCCCGATGCGGTACGGCTTGCCCGCAGGAGCCAGACATGACATCCGACACCCCGCTTACCTTGCTGATCACCCGTCGCATCGACCCGACCCGCCATGCCGAATTTCACCAGTGGATCCGCCACGGCGAAGCCCTTGCCAGCCAGGCTGCTGGCTATCTCGGCTCGGGGCTGTTGTCGCCACCGCCGGGCGACGACTGCTGGCAGATCCTGTTCCGCTTCGCCAGCCAGTCCAGCCTGGACGCCTGGGCCGCTTGCCCCGCCCGCCAGCAATGGCTGCAAGAAGGTGCCGGGCTGATCCGCCATAGTCAGGTGCATTGCGCCAGCGGACTGGACAGCTGGTTCGGCCTGCAAGCACCGCCGCGCTGGAAGCAGGCGGTGATGATCTGGCTAGCCTTTTTCCCGGTTTCACTCAGTTTCAACCTGCTGCTGGGCGAGCAGCTGGCCGCCCTGCCGCTGGTGCTGCGCGTGCTGTGCAGCACCCTGCTGCTGACGCCGGCCATGGTGTTCTGCTTCATCCCGCTGTGCAGCCGCCTGCTGCGCAACTGGCTGCAAGGCAAGAGCCAGCGCGCGCCAGCAC
>NZ_JAELTZ010000079.1:0-11556 GCF_016429115.1 Aquitalea sp. ASV15
GCCTACAATCAGGTGAAATCTGCGGTAGACTCGGCACGTTCCGGCAGTCTGAAGGCCAATGCATCGGTACTGTCCATCCAGCAAAAGCTGACCGGCATCCTGAGTACGCCGGTTCCGGGCGTGGATGCCAATTCTTCCTATGCCTACCTGTCGCAGGCCGGGATTTCCATTCAGAAGGATGGCACGCTCAAGCTGGACCAGACCGCCTTCAACAAGGCACTGAGCGCCAATCCCAGTGCGGTGGCCAATCTGTTTGGCAATACCGCCAGCACCGGCTTTGGTGATCGCCTGAGCAGAGCGGTGAATGATCTGCTCGGCCCCAATGGTGTGATTGAAACCAGCAAGACTTCCATCAATAGCCTGATTAGCTCAGAGACCAGCTATCAAACCAGCATGAGCGCCAAGCTGAGTGCACGGCAGGCTCAATATACCCAGCAATACACAGCGTTGAATGCCGTATTGTCGAAAATGCAGCAATCGACCAGCAACTTGTCCGGCCTGTTGGCCTAAGACAGATAGACACGGTAAAGAACCATGCTGAATTCCAAAATGCTAAAGCAGTTCAACAAGGCCTACGAAGATGATGCGCTAAAGGCGGCTGTGTATGGCGCCAGCCCAGTCGGCCTCGTCGTGCTGCTCTATGAAGGTGCCATCAAGGCCATCGGCCAGGCCACCTATGCCATCGAATCACAGCGCTACGATGAAAAGTCCAGGTTGGTCTCCAAGACCATCGACATCGTCGATGGCTTGCGAGAATCTCTGGATTTACAGCAAGACAATGAGGCGGTAAAAAACCTGAATGACCTCTACATCTACATGAAGCAGCGTCTGAGCACTGCCAACCTGAAGAATGATCCGGAAATCCTGGCGGAAGTGCGTCGCCTGCTGGAAACCATTCTGCCGGCCTGGCAAGAGCTCAATCGTTCCAGCATGTCGACCAGTACTGCCAGCAATGCCTACTGAGTCTGCCGCGCCAGTCACCATCAGGAGTTCCCATGAACACTAGCATCCAGCCCGCGCAAATCGATGCCATGCTCGCGCGGCTGGCGGATGCCCTGGCTGCCTGCGAGGCGCAGGATTTTGAATTGGTGACCCGGCTGGCCGCCCAGCAGGAAAGCGAACTGGCGGATTTGTTGCAGCAGTTGCAGCCCATTGCCGCCCACATTCCGGCAGAAACCCGCGCTAAGCTGCATCAGCTGGTGGCACAGCGCGAGCTGTTGCAACAACAGATTGCCGACTGGATTGCCCGCATGCGCGAAGAAATGCAAACCGTCAGCCAGAACAGCCGCCTGCTCAAGACCTATTCTTTGTAAGGCTGGCTTGGGTTGTCGCCGGTTTCACCATACACTTAGAAAAAGTGCAGCGTGAGGTTCACATCATGTCCGGTTCGCTCTTTTTCTACTTGGTCGGCTTGTTACTGCTGGGGCTGGCTGTCGCCTGCGGCTACCTCTACTGGCGTCTGCATCAGCTGGAAGGCCGGCGCGATAACCTGACAGCCATGTACCTGGATCAGCATCAGCAGCAGATCAGCGCCTTGCAGCGCGATATGGCCCGGCTTATGGCCCGGCTCGAACAACAGTCGCGCAGTGAGCCGGCCGTGCTCAGCCCCTACAACCAGGCCATCGAAATGATCAAGCAGGGCATGCCCGCCGCAGAAGTCGCGATGCAATGCGGCATTTCGCGCAGCGAAGCCGAACTGATCGTCTCGTTGTACCGCAATAATTCCACCTCATGATTCCATCCCTGCCGCCCGCGATCACCACCGGCACCCTGGCGCCGCAAACCGTTTCCTCCGTTCGCCTGTTGCTGGAGGGGGGACGGGCGCTGCTGGATGCCAGCGTACTGCCGGCCAAGCTGCCGCCATTGATGCTGGGCGAGCAGGTGGATGCCCAGGTTGTCGACAGCAAGGATAATGGCCAGCAGCTGTCGGTGCTGATCAAGAACAGCCTGTTCAACCTGATCGTGCCGCAAGGCATGACGGTCAGTGGCAATACCCTGTCGCTGAAAGTGGCGACACTGAGCCCGACTCTCAGCTTTGCCCTGCAGGAGCAGGGCAAGGAGATGGCGCAAGATGGCTCGGTCGAAGTGCAATTGAGCCCGGCTTCCAAGTACCTCACCGGCATGTTGCAGACCAGCAAGCCCGGCTTGCCGGCGGCCGATCTCAGCCTGGATGCCTCCACCCAGACCCCGGCCAATCTGGCACAGCATCTCAAGAACAATGTCAGCCAGAGCGGCTTGTTTTATGAATCTCACCTGAAGGAATGGCTGGATGGCCGTAACAGCCTGAACCAGGTGCAGCAAGAGCCGCAGTCGCGCCTGCTCAGCAAGCTGAATGACGAACTGGCCAGCAACGCTGCCAATAACAGCTCAGGTACGCTGAGTCCCAGAACCGTGGCGCCGGAACTGGCCAACCTGGTACAGCGCCAGCTGGATATCGTGGAAAACCAGCAGCTGCAGCTCAATGGCTATGCCTGGCCGGGACAGCCCATGCAATTGCAGATCCAGCAGGAAGAAACCCATGAGCGCACCGGCAGCCTTGGTGCTGACGAGGCGGGTGTGTGGAGTACTTCCTTGTCGCTCAAGCTGCCGGCCTTGGGCGGCTTGTCAGCACGGGTGCGGCTGGTGGGCCAGAATGTGCAGGTATCCTTTGTGGCGGAAGAAGACGAGGCCGGTGGCCTGATCCAGCAACATGCTGCGCAGTTGCAAAGCGGCATGGAAGCCGCCGGGCTGACACTGGCCAACCTGATGGTGAAACATGGCACAGTCTCCCAAGACTGAAGAAGGCCGCAAGTCGGCCGTTGCCCTGGCCTACCGCGAGGGACAGCGTTCACCTACCGTGGTAGCCAAGGGCTATGGCCAGCTGGCCGAGCGCATCATTGACCGGGCCAAGGATGCGGGTGTTTTCGTGCACGATTCGCCCGAGCTGGTGTCCTTGTTGATGCAGGTTGATCTGGACCGGCATATTCCTGAAGAGCTCTATCGCGCCGTCGCCGAAATTCTGGCCTTTGTCTATTTCCTGGAAAACAAGGCGACCGGTGCCGATTTCGAATTCGAATCCTGGTTGGCCGGGCGACGCAATCAACAGCCATCCGGTTGATGCCCTGCATGCCCGCTGGCCGTGTGCTTTATTCTCAATGCTTACCCTTCAAACCTGCGCTTTGCGCTAATCTTATGCTTTACCTTCGCATACAGCTGGAGTGGATATGAAAGTCGGTTATATCGGACTGGGCATCATGGGCCTGCCTTGCGTTTTGAACCTGTTGAAAGCCGGACATGCGGTCAGCGTCTGGTCGCGCCGGCCTGACAGCGCCGCAGCCGCACTGGCCGCCGGAGCCAGCTGGGCAGACAGCCCGGCACAACTGGCGGCCCAGGTGGAAGTGCTGGTCAGCAATGTCTCCGATACCGGCGATGTGGAACAGGTGCTGCTGGGTGAGCACGGCGCCGTGCATGGCGCGCAAGCGGGCTTGGTGTGCGTCGACATGAGCACCATTTCGCCGATTGGTGCGCGTGACATCGCTGCGCGTCTGGCCGCTGCTGGCGTGGATTTTCTGGATTGCCCGGTATCCGGTGGTCAGGTGGGCGCTGTGAATGGCAGTCTTACCATCATGGTGGGCGGCAAGGCCGAGGCGCTGGCCAAAGTACGGCCGGTACTGGAGGCCATGGGCAAGACCATCACCCATATCGGTGATTCCGGTGCCGGCCAGGTGGCCAAGGCCTGCAACCAGATTGCCGTTGGTGTGGGCGTGGCGGCGGTGGCCGAGGTCATGAAGCTGGCCAAGGCCTGCGGCGTTGACCCGGCACCGGTGCGCGAGGCGCTGCTGGGGGGCTTTGCCCAAAGCCGGGTACTGGATATCCATGGCCAGCGCATGATTGATGACAACTATGCCCCCGGTTTCAAGGCCCATTTGCATCTGAAAGACATGGGTATTGTGCTGGATACTGCCCGACAGCTGGGTATTCGACTGCCAGAAGCCGAGCGCGTAGCCGGCTTGATCGGCCAGCTGGTCGAGCAAGGCGAGGGCGAGCTGGACTCCGCCGCCATTGCCCGCCTGATCTGGCAGCAGAATTAAGCTGCTTGCCGGCTTGGCCGGCTCCGGGGCAGCTTGCCTGGCATGAGACGCAGAACCCCGCCTTGGCGGGGTTCTGTGCTTGCGCTGGGCCGGCGCTTGAGACCTGCTACCGCACCGGCGCCTCCTTGCCCTGAGCGGTTACGGTCTGCCTTGGCGTGCTGGGGCCGGGTTCTCGGCACAGTGTGGTCAGCGGCCGCAAGTCTGTGGGGCTGCTGCTGTGTCAGCAGGGCAGGGTCAGCTCAGTCCCGTTGCCGCGCTGCCAGCCACCGGGCGTGTGCCGCCAAGTCCACCGGGCGATACACCTCACGCTGGCTGGCCGGGTAGTGCTGCAGATCATTATCATGCCGGCCATGGCTGGCCGGGCGTAGCGGGCGCGGGCTGAAGCCACCGCCACAATTGGGACATACCTGCTGCAGCAAGGCCACGCAGTCTGCGCAAAAGGTACATTCGAATGAACAGATGCGCGCATCGGACGATTCGGGCGGCAGCGGTGTACGGCAGTGTTCACAGTTCGGGCGAAGTTCCAGCATGTTCAAGTCTCCTGATGATCCGTTCATAGCCTAACTGCCATGTCGGCGGCGGAACAGGTCAGGCCCGGACATGATGCCGCCAAAACCGGACAGCCTTGTCCGCAGGGCAGGGATGATCACGGTGGTGCCTCGCCGTGTGGCGGGGGATGGAGCGAGGTCGACCGGATTGGCTCGCGCTCGGCGCGCTGGCGCATTCCTGTGGCATGGATGGCTGAACGATATGCCGGTTGCGGCACTCTAACGCTGTCTGACAAGCAGGAGGCCGCCATGGATGCCATTGATATTCTGGTCCTGATGAAAAACCGCCAGCCGCCAGAACCCGTCAGCCTGTCCGCCATTCCCCTGCTCATGGCGCAGGCCATTGCCGAGGTTGCGGTGAAATTGACTGTGACGGAGCTGGACAAGCTGGTCAGCGTCGGTGCCGCCCTGTATGCCCACGAACAGGATGCATGCTTCAGCAGTGTCGCCGCCGACTTGCTGGCCAAGCAGCTTAACGAAGAGTCTTGAGTGGTTTGGCCGCAGGTTTTTCTGCTGGCTCGGGCAGGTACTGCACCAATAGTGCCAGTTGGGTCCGGTAGCCGTCCTCTTGCAGCAGACCCAGCCGCTCATGCCAGGTCAGGCTGTCACCGGCACGGCGCATGCCGCCGTTGCCACTGAGCAGAATCGCGGCACTGCCGCCATTGCGCCTTACCTGCTGGGCGATGGCGTGCAGCAGGCTGAGGTTGACATAGGGCTGGTCATAATTGCTGACACGCAGCATGCCCATGATGCGGTAGCGGTGTGGCGGATCGCCGGCATCCCATATTTCCACCCCGTCCACCAGCCGTTTGCTGCCACCTTCGCCATCGATCACCTTGTTGCCATTTCGATATTCGTAGCTGGTGTAGTCGGCGGTGGTGCAGGCCGCCAGCGACAGCACCAGCATGCTCAGCGCAGCCGCCAGGGCAGGTATGCTGCAGCGTAGCGGGCTCGGTAACGGGGCTGGCAAGGATTTCAACATCAAAGACGGATCCGGGGTGATAGTGTGGGCAAGCACGGATCGACATCCCTGCCGGGCAGCGCCGGCACTCAAGGCGGGATGTGCATGCGGGGAGCGTGTTGCCTGTGTTTGCTGCAGGCATCTTAGCGCGAGTGGGCAGGCGCGGGCGGCCTGCCGGCTGGTAAAGAAATGCAAAACCGCCTGCCGTGGCGGCTGCGAGTTTGCGCGCGGCCCTGCTCAGTCACTCCAGCAGCGCAGGCCATTGGCACGCATGAAGTCCGGATTCTGTAGCAGGGACTCGGCAAAAGCGCTGTTGGCAATCAGCTGCTCCCCCCGCCGCATGAAAAGGGCGCGCATCTGCAGCCCGATGGGCTGGCCAAATTTCTTGAAGCTGATCAGGTACTGGAGCCTGAATCCCGGCGGGCTGTTGGCCGGCACGTCGAGCGTGGCCTGGGTGGCCGGGCTGTCCCAGCCCTTGCCACAGCGGGTGATCAGCTCAAACAGGCTTTGTCCGTTGGCCAGACGGATGCGTTTGGAAAAGTAAACGGCAGTCCGCACTTCATCCACCCACTGCTTTTTCGCCAGATTGGCGTCTTCTGCCAGTGCCATATTGCGCGGTATGCGGGATTTCCTCACATCCGGATCGGCATGGATAAAACGATAAAAGCGGTCGGCCTCACGGCAATTGCCACATCCACCGGCTTGCAGGAAGGCCACTTCCTCGCGTGTTGCCGCCGCTACGATCGCCACCGGTGGTGATGGCGGGAGGTAGGGAACACTGTTGCTGGCCGGAATGGTGTTGAACCAGCTTCCCTCGCTACACCCGGCCAAGCCGATGCCTACCCCGATTGCCAACATGATCCGGCGCATGACTCATTCCTTTTGTGTGAGCCGGCATTCTAGGTGGCAAGCGTGGTGGATGAATAGCATCCCAGTGTAAAGATGGTACTGCGAGTGGCAACTGGCCGTGGCCAGGATGCGCTATTCGCCTGACTCAACGCAAAGCCAAGGACATTGCCACATGGAAAAAGCCCCGGGGTACGGGGCTTTTGCGGGGATGGTGCCACGGTGTGACACGACCTGAAAGTTTACTCAATATTCTGGATCTGCTCGCGCATCTGTTCGATCAGCACCTTGAGCTCGACCGAGGCCTGGGTGGTTTCGGTGGAGACCGATTTGGAGCCCAGGGTATTGGCTTCGCGGTTCAGTTCCTGCATCAGGAAGTCCAGGCGCTTGCCGGTCTGGCCGCCGGTCTTGAGGATGCGCTTGACTTCGCTCAGGTGGGTGGTGAGGCGCGATAGCTCTTCATCCACGTCGATCTTCTGGGCGAACAGGGCAAATTCCTGCTTGATGCGGTCATCCTCGACATTGCCCAGCGCTTCTTGCAGGCGGCCGGACAGCTTGTTCATATAGGACTCCAGGATCAGCGGCAGCTTGGGCTTGATGCTGGCGATGATGGCTTCCATCGAGCTGACGCGTTCTTGCAAGATGAGCTTGAGCTTCTCGCCTTCGCGGCCACGCGAGGCATTGAAGTCTTCTAGGGCGGTGGCCAGGCTTTGCAGGCAAAGCTGCTGCAATACTTCGGGTGGCAGCGAGTTGCTTTTCAGAATGCCAGGCCAGCGCAGCACTTCGCCAACGGACAGGCCCTTGGCCTGCGGGGCGCGCTGTTCCACCTGGGCGGCTACCTGCAGCAGGCTGTCCAGCGCCTGGGCGTTCAGTTCCAGCGTGGTGGTGTCGGTTTCCAGCTGGTTCAGGCCGACACGGCATTCCAGCTTGCCACGGGTCACGCGAGATGACACCATCTCACGCAGCTGCGGTTCGATGACGCGCAGCTCTTCCGGCAGGCGCATCTGTACATCCAGATAGCGGTGGTTGACGGCGCGGACTTCCAGGCTGAGCAAACCGCCAGGAAAGTCTCTGCTGATGGAGGCAAAGCCTGTCATACTTAGAATCATTGTGGGTCCCCGATAAGAGATGTCAGTAAAACGATAGCGGGCCCGAATTGCTGTTGTAGCTCAATTCCGTGCCAACGAACACTATAGCAACTGCCATGTCATGACTCAATCCAGCCAACTGACTGCCTTGCCGGTAGGCTATCGCCTGGCGGAATACACCATTGTCCGCCAACTGTCCGTGGGCGGCTTCAGCGTCGTCTATCTGGCGCTGGACGATGCCGACCGCAAATACGCCATCAAGGAGTATCTGCCGCGTAATCTGGCCGAGCGCGATGAGGAAGGCATGGTGACGGTGCCGCACGAGCTGGACCGCGATGCCTTCAATCTGGGCTTGAAGTGCTTTTTTGAAGAAGGCCGCATCCTGGCTGAAATCAGCCACAGCAATGTGGTGCATGTAAGCAATTTTTTCCGGGCCAACCAGACCGTGTACATGGTGATGGAGTATGCCGATGGCCGCTCGCTGGGGCGCGAGCTGGAGGTAAGCGGCGGCCGGATCGAAGAGCGACGCCTGCGCAAATGGTTTGCCGCGCTGTTGTCGGGCCTGCGCGAGGTGCATTTGCACCGGCTGCTGCATCTGGATATCAAGCCGGCCAATATCTACCTGCGCCGTGGCGGGCATCCGCTATTGCTGGATTTCGGTGCTGCACGGCAGACGCTGTCGCGGCGCGACAAGCATTTCGCCTCGATGTACACGCCCGGCTTTGCCGCGCCCGAACAATACGAGAAGGACCAGCCGCTGGGGCCGTGGACCGATATCTACGCCATTGGTGCCTGCCTGTATGTCTGCATGGGCGGCCATACCCCGCAAATCGCCGAGCAACGGCGCGAGGCCGACAAGCTGGTGCCGGCAAGCAAGCTGTTCCGCCATTATTATTCCAGAGAGTTGCTTGAATTGACGGATCAATGCCTGAACCTGGCTCCCGATGAGCGTCCGCCCAGTGTGATGGCGATTCAAAAGCGCCTGCTGGATGCCGATTACAGTGAGCCCGAACCGATGCCCGAATCCGCCCTGGCCGCCAAGCGGCTGGTGGGCTGGATCAAGGGGCTGGCCGGCGGCCGTTCTTCCTGAGGAGTTGTCGATGAAACTATCCATTTTTCAGGAAAGCCGGATCGGCGGCCGCAGCTACAACCAGGACCGCCAGGTGATTGCCCATTCGCGTGAGGCGGTGATGCTGGTGGTGGCCGATGGCATGGGTGGGCATTTGCAGGGCGAGGTGGCCGCCCAGATCACCATCGACCTGATGAGCGAACTGTTTTACCAGCAAGCCACGCCCACGCTGTCGCATCCCAACCGTTTCCTGGTCAATGCCATCAGTTCGACCCATCAGGCCATTCTGGACTACGCGGCGGACCAGCGCCTGCCGGAAATTCCCAGTACCACGGTGGTGGCAGCCATCATCCAGCAAGGTATGCTGTACTGGTGCCATGTGGGCGATTCGCGGCTGTATTTGCTGGATAACAAGCAGGGCATGCGTTTGCGCTCGCGCGATCACTCCCAGGTACAGCGGCTGATCGATCAGGGCAAGCTGACCGAAGAGGGGGCGCGCACCCACCCGGAACGCAACAAGATTTACAACTGCCTGGGTGCCACCAGCGATCCGGATATCGATATCGGTGAAAAGCAGTTCCTGCAAGCCGGCGCGTCCATCGTGCTGTGCTCGGATGGCTTGTGGTCGCAGATCAGTGATAGCGAAATGGAAAAGGTGTTCATCGGCCGCGCAGTGGGGCAGGTGATGCCGGCGCTGATGAATGTGGCCGAGCGCCGTGCCGGCAGTAGCGGTGACAATCTGTCGGCGGTGGCGATTACCCTGCTGGATGATGCTGCCGACATCAGTGGCAAGGCCGATGCGCTGGATACGCTGCTGACGCCGCCACGTCATGCCGGGCGGGTGATTCTGGACCCGAACCTGGAACTGATGCACAAGGAAATCCTGGCCAGCCGTGTGGCAGCGCCTTCCGGCAAGCAAAGCTGAGGGCTGCGCTGGCCATTTATCAACCCGGCGCTGCCCCATGGGCAGCGTTATTGTTTTCAGGCCGGTGGTGAGTGCAGAGCGCCTGCCACCTGATGCCGTTTTATATTGGAAAGAACAATGCGACCCTCACAACGCAATAGCGATGCCCTGCGCGAAATCCGCCTGACCCGCCATTACACCAAGCATGCCGAAGGTTCGGTACTGGTGGAGTTTGGCGATACCAAAGTCATCTGCACCGCCAGTGTGGATGAGTCGGTGCCCGGCTTCCTCAAGGGCAAGGGCAAGGGCTGGGTGACTGCCGAATACGGCATGCTGCCGCGCTCGACCGGCAGCCGCATGCGCCGGGAGGCGGCCGCTGGCAAGCAAAGCGGCCGCACCCAGGAAATCCAGCGCCTGATTGGCCGCTCGCTGCGGGCGGTGGTGGACATGGAAAAACTGGGCGAACGGCAGATCCAGATCGATTGCGACGTCATCCAGGCGGATGGTGGCACCCGCACCGCCAGCATTACCGGCGCTTTTGTGGCCCTGCACGATGCCATCAGTGGTCTGCTGGCCCAGGGCAAGCTGAGTGAAAGTCCCTTGCGCGATTTTGTTGCCGCCATCTCGGTGGGCATTCACCAGGGCGAGGTGGTGCTGGATCTGGATTATCTGGAAGACTCCGACTGCGAAACCGACATGAATGTGGTGATGACCGGCAACGGCCGCTTTGTCGAAGTGCAGGGGACGGCGGAGGGTGAGCCGTTTTCGGAAGAGGAAATGGCCAGCATGATGCGCCTGGCAAAGCAAGGCATTGCCGAGCTGATCAGCTTGCAGAAGCAGGCCCTGGGCGTGTAAGCCACCGCGCTTGCGGCGCTGCAGTAAGCACAAGGGGCCAGCTTGGCCCCTTGATCATTTCTTGCGCTTGCCTTGCTGGATGAACTGTTGCAGTTGCTGGTAGAACAGGGGGCTGGCGAGCGCCATATTGTCTTCCTTGTGGCGGCGAGCCGGGCTGGGCGCCGAGCTTTGTATGCCAACCAGCGTCATGCGGCCGTTGAGTCGCGCCAGCATGGGCGAGCCGCTATTGCCCTCCAGCGTGTCACAGCGGTGGGTCAGCCGGCCATCCGCCAGCAGGCCGGTGGCCTGGCAGTTGTTGTGCACCAGCAGGTGATTCAGGTCATCCAGCGGATATCCGCCATTGGTGACTTTCCAGTTGGCCGCCTGCAATTGTTGCTTCAGCGCCGCACTGTCGCCGGCAAAGACCGGTATCACCCCGCGGCTGCGTCCCAGTGGCTGGCTTAGCCGGACAAAGGCAAAGTCGCGGTTGGCGATTTTTTTCGGGATATACGTGCCATCCGGGCGGTGTTCCAGCCCGGCCAGAAAGCCCTTGTCGACCTGCACCTCGCTGATGCCGCTTTGCTCGGCATATTCATTGCCTGACAGCCCCACGGTAAAGCTGATGGCCGGGTCGAACTTGCCATGCTTGTTGATGAAGCAATGGCCTGCGGTGACGACCACATCCTCGGCCACCAGGGTGGCGGTGCACACCAGGTGGCTGCGGGTTTCCAGCTGGCCGACCGGCTGCCATTGTGCGCTGTCGGGGTTGGTCTTGACGCGTTCATCCTTGCCAAAAAACAGGATGAGCTGTTCGGCCGTGGGTTTGGCCTGTGCGGCGAGGGGAAGCAGACACAGACTCAGGGCAAGCAGGGGAGTGCGCAACATAGGGTCGTTTCCAATGCAATCGGGGCGCCGAAGCGCCCCGAAGGTAAGACGGACAGCCAACCGGGGTCAGCTGTCGTATCCGTGCAAATTACTTGGCAGCGGAAGCGGCTTTTTTAGCCTTTTTTGCCGGAGCGGAAGCTTCAGCAGCTTGGGCTTTCTGAGCGGAAGCGTCTGCTTTCTTGGCAGCGTGCTTTTTAGCGTGGTGCTTTTTGGCAGCGTGCTTTTTGGCCGGAGCGGAAGCGTCAGCAGCCTGAGCCTTTTGAGCGGAAGCGTCTACCTTCTTGGCAGCGTGCTTCTTGGCGTGCTTTTTGTGAGCTTTCTTGGCCGGAGCGGAAGCGTCAGCAGCCTGGG
>NZ_JAELTZ010000007.1:0-126082 GCF_016429115.1 Aquitalea sp. ASV15
AGCGGCGTGCGGTCCCACTGCTCCAGCGTGAAGCGGATCAGGCGAATGGCGACATAGCTGCCGCCCTTGGCCCAGGCCGGCTCCTGGTCCTTGTCATCCACCCACACCAGCGCATTCATCTGTGCGCTGTCGGCCGTGTCGGGGTTTCCCGTCCCGTCCTTGAAGCCGAACAGATTGATCGGCGTGCTGCTGTGGCGCACGGCTCCCGCCGGCAAAAAACCATCCATCTTCCAGCGGGCAGCCAGCTTGTCCGGGCAATGCTTGATGATGTCACGCACGGCGTGAATCACCGTTTCGCGCGAATGGGCGCAGCATTGCAGCAGCAGATCGCCATCGCACCATGCCGCGTCCAGCGCGTCATTGGCAAAAGCCTGCATCTGGCTCAGCTGCCGCGGGCGCTGTGCCTGCAGGCCAAAGCGCTGGTCAAACAGCGAGGCGCCCACCGCCACGGTGATGCTCAGCCCATCCGCGCTGATATTGCTGCCCAACAGGCCGGAGTCCGGCGGTGGCATTTTGGGGTGATCCACCGGTGCCGGGCCGCCCTGGGTCAGAAAGGCGATGCGCTCGGTCAGCAACTGCAAGGTGGCTTGCAAGCCCTGGCGGTCCCGCGCCAGCACATCAAAAGCGATGAAGATGGCTTCCTGCGCTGCCGGGGTGGTGATGCCTGCCTGATGCTGGCCACGGTAGGGGACCACTTGCTGCGCCGGATCCACCGGTTTGGCCAGCTGGCCAAACCAGGCCGCGCTACCCAGGCCGCCGGCCAGCAGGCCGCCGCCAAACAGCCCGGCCCCGCGCAGCAGGCTGCGACGCTGGGGGTTGGCGATCGCTACAGGCGGGGAAAGGACAGGCTTGTCTTGTTCAGTCATGGTGTGAAGGACTTCTGTATTGTGCTGCCGCGCAGCATGATCATTCGACGATTAGCACACCGTGCGGATTGCTCAGCAGGCCGCAGGTCATGGCGTATGTGCCGGGCTCCAGCCTGGCGGTCAGCTTCTGGCTGAAACCGGGGGCGATGTTCTCGCGCTCCTCCACCACATACACGCCCTTGAGGATTTCCCATTCCACAGTGCGGCTGCTGTTGTTCTTGATCAGGAACTGGGTCTTGCCGCGCTGCACGGTCAGCTGCATCGGCTGGCAGGCCTCATCGCTGATGCCGACATTCACCACCGGGATGGCAGCAGCGGCGACGGTGGCCTGTGGTGCCGGGGCCTCCTTGCTGCAGCCGGCCAGCAAGGCGGCAAGCAGGACTACGGGGAATACTCTGGACATGGCTCATTCCTCAGACAATTTGTTCCAGCCCGCCCGGCCTGCGTGCTGGCAGCGCCGGGCGGTAGCGTGACGGATCAATCCAGCCCCAGCACGCCACGCAGCTTGGACAGGTCTTCCGCCAGCGCGGTAATCGGGCCCTTCATGGCGGTGCGGTCGGCATCGGTGAGCTTGTCGTAGCTGACAAAGCCCTGCTTGTCCTCGCTGCGGTATTTGTCCAGCAGGCTGTCGACCGACTTGAAGTTTTCATCCACCTTGGCCAGCAAGTCCGGGCTGGCTTTCTGCAGCAGCGGGCGCAGCAGCTCGACAATCTTCTGCGCGCCGTCGACATTGGCGCGGAAATCCCACAGATCGGTATGGCTGTAGCGGTCTTCCTCACCGCTGATCTTGGTGGCCGCCACTTCTTCGATCAGGCCGGCCGCGCCGCCCACCATCTTGGCCGGCGGAATGCTCAGCGTCTGTACCCGGCTTTGCAGGGTGCTGATGTCCGCGACCAGCTTGTCGGCATACTCGGCCTGACCCTTGGTGGTGTGGTCGCCAAACAGGGCTTTTTCCAGACGGTGGAAACCGGTGAATTTCGGGTCGGCGGCTTTTTGCTTGAAGTCATCCTCGCGGGCATCGATGGCGCCATCCATATCGGAGAACAGTTCGGCAATCGGCTCGATACGCTCGTAATGCTGGCGGGTGATGGGGTACAGCTCCTGCGCCTTTTTCAGTTCGCCAGCCTTGATGGCGGCGGCAAAAGCCTTGGACTGGGTCAGCAGGCCGGCCAGCTCGCTGCTCACGTATTGCTTGTAGTCGGCAATCGGGCCGGCCAGCTGGGCGCTGTAGTCCACCGCCGCTGCCGAGGCGGCAGCCACGGCCGCACTGCTGGCCTGCGCCACTGGCGCATCTTCGCTTTTACCGCAGGCGGCCAGGGTGGAGACCAGCAATGCCAGTAGCGACAACTTGAACAGGGAACGGTGTGTCATCAGGTTTTTCCTTGAAAAATGGGGGGCGAAAGCCGTGTCAGCGCGTGGAGGCAGGCTGCGGGCTGGCGGCAGGCTGGCTGCCACGCAGGAACAGCCACAGGGCGGGAATCAGGAACAGCAGCCAGGCCAGCACTTCGCTGACGGTGGGGGTGTCGTTGTAGCCGAACAGGCCGGCCAGGATCACGCCCAGCGGGGTGTCGGTGGGCAGCACATGGCTCAGGTCGAATACCACGGCCTGCAGCTGGTTCCACAAGCCGGCTTCGTGCAGCGACTTGATGGCACCGGCCAGCAGGCCGGCCGCGACGAAGATGATGAACAGGCCGGTCAGGCGGAAGAAACGGCGCAGGTCGATACGCACGCCGCCCTGGTAGATGCCGTAGCCGATGGCTGCGGCGACCAACAGACCGAGTAAAGCAGCCAGCCAGGCCAGCGGGTTTTCTGCCTGCTGCTGGAAGGCCGCCAGCAGGAAAAACACCGATTCCAAGCCTTCGCGCGCCACGGCAAAAAACGCCATGCCGACCAGTGCATAAGCCTGGCCCCGGCTGCGGCGGAACAGCGCCGCCATGGATTCGTGCAGCTGCCCCTTGATGGAACGGGCGGCCTGCTTCATCCAGAACACCATGGAGGTGAGAATGGCGACGGCAATCAGCGCCACCACCGCTTCAAACAGCTCTTGCTGCTTTTGCGGGAATTCCTGCTGGGTCAGTTCCAGCAACGCGCCCACCGCCAGACTGAGCAGGCAGGCCAGCACCACGCCCAGCCATACGGCGGGCATCCAGCGCTGCTGACCGGACTGGCGCAGATAGCTGGCGATGATGCCGACAATCAGCGCAGCCTCCATGCCTTCGCGCAACATGATGAGAAACGGGATCAACATGACCAGATCCATTATTAAAAATGAGAATCATGATCATTTGCATTTGAACTGTCAACGCAAAATTTTGTCGTCGCTGTCGTCAGCCCTCCCCGGCTGCCGCCGGGCCAGGTCCGTGGCCAGCGTCACCGCTTGCCGTACGGCGCATCCTCCGCGATGAGCACTGCCCGTGCAGCGTGCAGGCGGCCTGTCTGACATCAAAAGAAAAATGCCACGACTAGGCATGGCATTTTCATGGCAAGGCAGGTGGCCTGCGGAGCGCGATCAGCAAGGACAAGAAAACTCAGTCACCCGCGCAGCAGTCGCCGCCTTTCTTTGTCGGCGGCAGTGGCTTGATCATCACCACGGGCGTGGCGCCATTGCTCGCGCAGCCGCCCCCGCAAGAACCGCAGCTGCTGCCACAGCCGCCCTGCTTGCGGGCAAAGCGCTGAATCAGGCTGCGCAGGGCAAACAGGACGACGATGGCGATGATGCCGTACTGGAGCAAGAGGCTGGTAGTCATGCAAAGGCCTTCACCAGGTGATAGGTCAGAAACGAGCAGGCGTAAGCCACCACAAACATATAGCTGAAGGACAACACCACCTGCCGCCGGCTGCCGGTTTCCTTGCGGATCACCGCCAGCGTCGACATGCACTGCGGCGCAAAGGCAAACCACACCATCAGGGACAGCGCGCTGGCCAGCGAGATCTGATGCGCCAGCACATGGCCCAGCGAAGCCACATCATCGGCATTGGCCACCGAGTAAACCGTCGCCAGGGTAGCCACGGCGGTTTCCCGTGCGGCAAAGGCCGGAATCAGCGCCAGCGTGACCTGCCAGTTGAAACCCAGCGGTGCAAACAGAAACTGCAAGGACTTGCCCAGATAGCCGGCAATGCTGTAATCGATGGCCGGACCGGTCGCACCGGCAGGCGGATTGGGGAAGCTGGAAATAAACCACATCAACACCGTCAGTGCCAGAATCATGCCGGTCAGCTTTTTCAGGAAGATGCTGCCTCTTTCCCACAGCCCCAGTGCCAGATCGCGGATTTGCGGCACACGGTAGGCCGGCAACTCCATGATCAGCGCCGGTTGCTGCGCATCACGCGGCCGCAGCCGCTTGCATACCCAGCCCACCACCATCGCCCCCACGATACCCAGCAGGTACAGACCGAGCAGCACCAGACCTTGCAGATTCAATATCCCGCCAATGCTCTGCGCCGGAATGAAGGCGCCGATCAGCAGGGCATACACCGGCAAACGTGCCGAGCAGGTCATCAATGGCGCCACCAGAATGGTGGTCCAGCGATCACGCTGATTACTGATGCTGCGGCTGCCGATGATGCCGGGAATGGCGCAGGCAAAGCTGGACAGCAGCGGAATGAATGAACGGCCGGTCAGACCCACCGACAACATGACACGGTCGAGCAGGAAAGCGGCGCGCGGCAGATAGCCGGATTCCTCCAGCACCAGGATGAAGAAGAACAACACCAGGATTTCCGGCAGGAAACCCAGCACCGTGCCCAGGCCGCTGATCAGGCCATCACACAGCAGGCCGCGCAGCGGGCCATCCGGCAGCAGACCGGCCACCAGCTTGTTCAGCTGGTCAAAATTGTCGCCGATCAGGTCGGTTACCGGCTTGCCCAGCGAATACACCCCCTGGAACACCATGAACATCACCAGCAACAGAATCAGCGGTCCCAGCACCGGATGCAGTACCCAACGATCAATCGCATCCACTTTTGCATCGGACAGCTGCGGAATGCTGACGCAATCGGCCATGATGCGGCGTACTTGCTGATGCAGATCCCCGCCGCGAGCTGCCGCCGCCGCAGGGACCTTGCTGGCGGTCTGATCCACCAGCTGCACCAGCGCATCCACCCCGCCACGCCGCACTGCCACGGTTTCCACCACCGGAATGCCCAGCTCGGCCGACAGGCGCGCCACATCAATCCGGATGCCACGCCGCTGCGCCGCATCCACCATATTCAGCGCCAGCACCATGGGCAGGCCCAGTTGCTGCACCTCCAGTACAAAGCGCAAATGCAGCCGCAGATTGGTGGCATCGGCAACACAGATAATCATTTCCGGAGTCTGCTCACCACGATGCTGCCCGCGCAGCACATCCAGCGTGACTTTCTCATCCTGGCTGGCCGATTCCAGGCTATAAGTGCCAGGCAGGTCGAGCAGGCTGATCCGGTGACCGGACGCCGTGAAGAAATGCCCCTCCTTGCGCTCGACGGTTACGCCGGCATAGTTGGCCACCTTCTGGCGCGCGCCGGTCAACTGGTTGAACAGCGCGGTTTTACCGCAATTGGGATTCCCCACCAGGGCAATGCGCAATGCCATCTCAGCCATGTTGCACTCCTGGTTGCAGCACGATGCGGCTGGCCTCTTCCCGGCGCAGGGCAAAGCGGCTGGTGCCAACCTGTACCAGAATCGGATCGCCTCCCCACGGCGCACGGGTAATGACCTTTACCGTCTCGCCAGCGACAAAGCCGATGTCCTGCAAGCGCGCGGCAATCGCGTCATCTGCCTGCAATTTTTCCACACCGACCACACTGGCTGTTTGTTGTTTTCCCAGCTCACTCAGCCGCATTCACATCACCCGTAAATGAAAATCAATTTTGATTGGATCGGATAATACCCCTCCACTTTTTAATGTCAATATTTTTCCAGCACTTTTTACAAGCGCTGCGGACACACGCAACTGCGCCACAGGATTCATGCTGCAACAGCCCGATGGCAAGCAAGGAAAAGCCGGTCAGCAAAACTGCGGGCGGCCAAGCCGGACAGCGGAGGAGTTCAAGATTGAAGCTGTCAAACAGGTAACCGAGCGTGGTTACGTCTCGCGGTGGTACTGGACCTGCTTTCGCGGCAGGTCATTGGCTGGTCGATGCAGTCACGTATCAATAGAACAGAGCTGGTGCGGAATGCCCTGGTGATGGCGGTATGGCGACGTCAGCCCAAGCATGAGGTGCTGGTGCATTCCGACGAGGGAAGTCAGTTCAGCAGTGACGACTGGCAAGATTTTTTGAAGGCCCATCGCTTGGTACCCCGCATGAACCGGCATGGGAACTGCCACGACAATGCTGTGGCGGAGAGTTTCTTCCAGTTGCTGAAGCGTGCGCGTATCAAGCTAAAAACCTATCACGACAGAGAAGAAGCCCGGCGAGATATCTTCGATTACATCGAGATGTCCTACAAGCCGAAACGCCGGCATGGTTCCGCAAACGGGCTATCGCCGGTAGAGTTTGAGAAGCAATATTTCCAACGGCTCAAGAGTGTCCAGAGAAGCGGCGGGCGATTCACCTAGCTGTGGTGTGGTGAGGTTAATTGCACAGGGAAGAACCAGCGGGACCAGATGGGATGAAGCGGGACCAGCCGCGCCAGGCAAGCGTTTCAGCCAATCAACAGTCCCAAAGCACCCGCTGTTTAAATTTTGCGAAAGAGTTACCCGCGCAAGGCCAGAAATGGCACTTTTAGCAAGTTATTTGCACTGGACCAAAGCCGTTATAGTTGACGGCCAAACCAGACCACGCGCCCAACGACTGCAAAATCGCCACCAGGATTAGATGGATCAATCTCAAAAGGCCGATAAGCCTCGTTGGCACTCATGATCTCCAGTTTTCCACCTGGTAGCTTCTGTACCCGCTTAACAAGCAAGTCCCCCTCAATGCGCAGCACATACAGCCCAGTTGTTGGCGACGTGTCTGCGTGATTCACCAGGATGACATCCCTGTCATTTAGAACACCCTCCATTGAATCACCCTTTACCGACAGGACTGATAGGTCCTTGGGATCAATTCGCAGGAAGTTATCTATCCAGTAGCGCCGGAAAGACATGGAGAAGATGGGCTTTTCACCAGCTACTGCCGCGCCATGCCCTGCAGCAGCCTTGAGATTGTAGCGGGGAATGAAGACGAACTCCGAAAGGTCGACTGGATTGCCCAGCGTATCGACACAAGCATGGCTAGGAGAGCAGCTTTCTACCAGTGCTTGGGAATTCATCATATGGCCACGACCAGTAGCCAGCCACTCAATACGGACCCCTGCTGTATCGGCCAGCTTTACCAAGTTAGAGGTAGACAAATCTACTTGGTCATTCCTCCATCGTTGTAGCGTCGTGTTTGAGACGCCAACTCTCCTGGCTGTCTCTCCAGGGCCTCCACACATCTCAATCACAAGGCCTATGCGTGATGACAAATCAACGCAAAGGTTTTGATCGTCAAGTTTTGCAACACTCATAAGAATGAACCTCACCCGCAAAGGTAATGCATAAACATTTGATTTCTATGTGTATTTCAGAAAAATCAAACCCTAAGTTGCAACTTTGAAGGTTTGCGATACCTTTGCGCGTCAAAAATCACACTCAAAAGTATTGATTGGCAAAACCTTTGCGTTTACCATGTGCTCACCTAATCACCGCAAGAGATTAAGAAATGAGCACATCCGCAACCCAAAAAAAACCCGCCGAGGATTGGCACCGGGCGGATATTGTGGCGGCCGTTCGTAAGGCTGGATGGTCTCTTCGCAAGTTATCTATCGGGGCTGGTTTGAGCCCTAGTGCATTGAATAATGCCTTGGATAGATCGTGGCCAAAAGCAGAAGGAATCATCGCTGCTGCTATTGGCGTTACGCCGGAGACCATCTGGCCAAGCCGCTACGCTAAGCGCCATTTTAAGCCAGTTTTCCCATCCGTTCCCCCTTCATCTGCAAATACCCAAGCGGCATCCCGCTCGGCTGTTGTTGTTGAGTGAATGGTAGGGGTGAACTGACTAAATGGCCACAACACAGATTCTCTGAGCAAGAAGTCACGCCATGAGAAACCACAGCGGAAAATCCCGCAGACCAACCAGCCTTGCTGAGGCTTTCGATCTTGATGAGGCAAATGCGCTCAAAGCGCATCGCCGTCCGCGTAAGCAAATGGAAGAGCTGATGGGAACCAACCGCTCTACCTATGCCCGCTGGGTATCCGACTGTGAAATGCCTGCAGGTCGCTTGCTCCAGTTCGCCGTGCTCTGCGGTTCAGCCAATGTGATTGAGTACCTCGCCATTGCCTGCGGAAAGCTGGTCGTCAGCATTCCAAGCGGGAAAAAGGCCAAAGCTGGCGACCTGGGTGAAATGCAAGCCAACTTCGGTAAGGCCGTGATGCTGCTGGAGCAGTTTTACCGGGGCCAGTCCGAACTGTCGGAAACCCTTGGCGTGTTGAACGATGTTCTCTCACAGGTGGCATACCACCGTGAGAACGTCATTAAAACCGGACAGCCGGAACTTGAACTGTTTGGGGAATAAACCATGACCCAAGCAGAACTCAAAACCCACTATAGCGCTGCAGAGTTGGCAGAAATGAAGCTACCAGGTGTACCTGCGTCAGTAAGTGGGATTTTTCGTGCAGCTCAGTCTGGTAGCTGGGAGGTAAAGAAGCGCCAAGGCCGTGGCGGTGGCTATGAGTACGCATTATCCAGCCTACCCGAGGCTGCGCAGCGCGCAATCAAAGAACGCCTTATTACATCAATGATTTCAGCGCCTGCGGTATCTGTGCCTACCTTGCCAATGAAGGCCGCACAGCTCGAACTGGCTTTGACTAGCCGTCAACAGACGGTTGAAGGTGCCCGCAAGGGTGTTCTGGTTGCCATTGATCGCCTGATGGCTGGTTGCGGTGTCAGCCGTGAAGCTGCCATTCACACCATGCTGACCCAGGCGAAGGCCGGCACCCTGGACCCGCACCTCGAGCGGATGCTACGTGCTGCCCATGATGGTCGTGGTCGCAAGGGTGCCAGCCCCTACCCCTCGGTGCGCAGCATCAAGGGCTGGCGCGCCCTGGAAAAACAAGGGCAGCTTGCTCCGAAAACTGCTGTCAGCACCGTGTTGGAAATCCCTGCTTGGGCTAAGTCCTTCCTGACTTACTGGCAGCTGCCATCCAAGCCAAGCGTGTCCCATGCCTATGAGCAGTTTGCACGGGACTGGACTGATAGCCCGGAAATGCTGCCTTCGATTCACCAGGTACGCCGCTTCATCGGAAAACTTGGTGCGGTATCGCGGGAAGTCGGCCGTATGGGGCCGCGTGAGATGAAGAACATCAAGCCCTTTGTCCGTCGCGATATTTCCCAGTTGCAGCCGAATGACGTGTGGACCGCTGATGGCCACACCTTCGACGCTGAGGTGCAGCACCCGATGCATGGCAGACCATTCCGCCCGGAAATCACCGCCATCATCGACGTGGCTACCCGCCGCATCATCGGCTGGAGCGTCGGCCTGGCCGAGTCGGGGCTGGCGGTACTGGATGCCATTACCCATGCGGTTACCCGTGAGGGCGTGATGGCGATCTTCTATGTCGACAATGGCTCCGGCTACAAAAACGACATGCTGCGCAATGAGTCGACCGGGATCATGGGGCGGCTGGGTGCTGAAATGAAATTCGCCCGCCCTTACAACTCGCAGGCTAAGGGGGCTGTTGAGCGGCTGCACAAGTCAGTATTTGTTCGTGCTGCCCGTGAACTGCAGAGCTATGTCGGGACCGACATGGACCGCGAAGCCAAACTGAGCCAGTTCAAGCTGACCCGTAAGGCGATCAAGGACGGCGGCAGCGTGAACCTGATCAGCTGGCCGCAATTCATCGAATTCATCAACCAGCGCATTGCCGACTACAACGCTCGGCCGCATAGCAGTCTGAACGGCATCAGCCCAGACATGAAGCTGGCTGAGTTTGTAGCCATGGGCTGGGAGCCGACTTGCCTGCAACCGGGTGAAGAGGCTTACCTGTTCCGCCCCCAGGTCGAGCGCACCATCAGCCGCTGTGAAATCTCGGTTTTTGGTAATCGCTACTTCAGCCGTGAGCTGGAGGAGTTCCACGGAGAGCGACTACGCATTGGCTACGACGTGAACGACGCCAGCCAGATCTGGGTTTATGCGGACGATGGCAGGCTAATTTGCACAGCCCAATGGAATGCCAATGTGCGCAGTTACTTCCCGGTTTCCGTGATTGAACAGGCCAGGGACCGTCGTGCTGCAGGCCGTGTAAACCGTCTGCAAGTGCATATGGAAGAAGTCCAGGCCGAGCGTCGTGGCCAACTGGCCATTGAGGCCACACATGAAATCGTTATCCCCGGACTGATCAGCGGAACCCGTGAGCAACTGGCAGAGGCTGCAGCACTTGCCCGTGCCAAGCGTCAGCCGCAGGCCGCTGAGACACCGAGTCTGCGGGTAATCGATGTCGAGCCGGCCCCCGTGCCCAGCAACGTGCTGAGCCTACCGGATACCCCGGATGCCCGTTACCGCTACTTCTGCACCCTGCGCGACCGTCACCAGCGCGGCGAACCCTTGGGTGAGCGTGAGCTGGACTGGCTACTGAACAAATACGTCCGCACCAATGAATACCGAACCCTCAGCCAGCGCTGAGACCACAAGAAACAGGAGCCTAAACGTGAATCGCATTGCACCGATTGCCAACCTCGACCTTGTCAGCATCGCCATGAGCAAGCTGATCAACCGCCAAGACGGCCTGCCGGGCCTGGGCGTTTACTACGGCCCTAGTGGTTATGGCAAGACGACCACAATCGTCGCTGTAGCCAACGAGACCCGTGCCTACTACGTCCAGATGCGCAGCGCCTGGGGAAAAAAAGCCCTTCTGGAAAAGATCGCGTTCGAAATGGGACTGCGTCCTGCCAACACCATCTCGGCCAATCTGGATCTGATCTGTGAGCAGATGTCGACCAGCCAGCGCCCCCTGATTCTGGACGAGGCTGGCCATGCTACCTCCCGCCTCGGCATGGTCGAGTTGCTGCGCGATATCTATGAGGGCAGCCAGGCACCGCTGATGTTGGTGGGTGAGGAAACACTTCCCAATGATTTGAAGAAGCATGAGCGCTTCCACGGCCGTGTTTTGGCATGGGTGCCCGCCCAGCCGATTTCCATGAGTGATGCCTTGAAGCTGAAAGAGATTTATAGCCCGGAAATTGCCATCGCAGATGACCTGATGGCGCATCTAGTCAATATCGCCCATGGCTCTGTACGTCGGGTCTGCGTCAACCTGGTGAATGTTCAGGAGTACGCCATGTTGCACGGGTTGGATGCGATTGACCGTGCTACCTGGGGCACTCAACCGCTGTATACCGGCGATGCACCGAGAAGGGTTTAACCATGGCAGCGACAAAGCAAAAACGTCGCGGTGCCCACTTGGAAATGGTGGGGGGTAAGGGGGGGCGTCAGAGAGTTTGGGAGGCCATCCGGGCCAATCGTGATGGCTTCTATCTGGCAGACCTATCCCGCACCGCTAAGGTCGATCTGGCGACAGTCAGAACTTATGTGCAAGCACTCGAACGTGGCGGATTTATCCAGCAGTGCAATGTGACCGTAAAGCTAGCAGAGGCAAAGCAATTTGCCCTGGTCAAGGATAACGGCCTGGAAGCACCGCGTCTGACGGCCGAAGGAAAGCCGGTTATTCAAGGGCTAATCAATGAGGCGATGTGGCGAACCATGCGGATGGTACGCGACTTCAATTTCCACGAACTCGCTGCGCTGTCCAGCACAACAGAAGTTTCAGTCGCACCAGGTACAGCCCGGACCTATCTGAGGCACCTGGCCACCGCTGGTTATTTGATTGAAATCGATAAAGGGCATGGCAAGGGTGCTGGTGGAATTTCTACCCGGTACCGCTTTAACCCAGCCCGGAACAGCGGGCCACGCCCTCCGATGATCCAGCGTACCAAGTCGGTGTATGACCCCAATTTGGGCCAGGTCGTTTGGCAAGAGGAGCCAGATTATGACTGCTGATTGGCTGGAAATCCTGCGCTCAGCCGTAGCCCAGCGTGGCCAGAAGCCGGTTGCTGCGGAGCTTGGTTACTCCCGTACCACTATCAGCCTGGTCTTGGCTGGTAAATACGCAGGGAAGACCGATGCAGTCGCACAGCAGGTGCTGATTGTTCTGGCTACGGTGACCTGCCCATTCAATGGCCAGGAAATGACCATGGCTGATTGCCGCGCTTTCAGCAGTAGCCGTGCCCCGACCCACCACCCGTTGAAACTGACGCACTGGCGGACCTGCCGCAAGTGCAAAAACTGCAGCAAAGGAGAGTGACATGCAACAAACCGCCGCAACGCAGCGCCCTGTGCCTGCCTTCCTGCCCATCAACACCCTGATGCTGCAGGCCGTGAAAAAAGTGGAAGTGGTGATCCAGGAGCTGGGCCGCCGTGGCTTTTCCGTGGTCAACATCGACATGAGCACCCTGTCACGCCCCACTGTCCAGATCCAGACCAGCGCCCGTTGCGCTCAGCTGATTGAGTCGGGCCAGGCCGCTTACTACGGGTTTGGCCTTGGCGAGATTGGCCGCTATCGACAAGGGCAATTCTGCTTGGATGGCTGCCGTGTGGTTTGGACCGAAAACGCTAACTGATGAATGACCAGGAGAACGACATGACCGAGCAAACCGTAAACCGTGACTACCGTGTAATGCGCCGCAAGCTGGGCCTGAATCAGTCCCAATTCTGGACCGCCGTCCGCGTGACCCAATCTGGTGGCTCTCGCTATGAAAGCGGCCGCCAGGCACCTGCCAACGTCGACGAAATGGTGCGCCTGCGCCATGAACTGGGAATTGATACCGCCCTGATCACCACGGAAAACGCTGACCTGATCCGCGCCATTCTGGCTGGCACTCTGGATAGCAAGCTTCTGCTGCAAAACGCTAGCCGCTGCCGTGATCTGCTGATCCACCTTGGAAACGGTGCTGTGGATCTGACTGAGCTGGCCCACTCGGTTTCCAACCTGGTAAGCGGCCATCAGGAGACTACCCATGCTCCCCTTTGAGGCCAAGAAGAAGGTGATCGAAGCCCTGGAAGCCGGTGCCGCCTCGTTCAGCACCCTGGTCGAGAAAACCGGCATGGAGCGTAAGGATATCCAGGAAAGCCTGGACCGCCTGGAACAGATCGGGGTGTCGAACTCCACTGTGGTCGGCAGCGTGGTGATGTATCACCTGTGCAGCCAGGTAAATGGGGAACGTGCCGTTGAGATGGCCAGCACTAGCCCGACCGAAGAGCCGCCATCAGTACCAGCCCAAGTCCGTGATCTGCTGATCAAGGCTGGTGATGCGGGTCTTGCCCCGGCTGAAATTGAAGTGCAAGGGTCTAGGGCAGCACTGCATGCAGCGCTTCAGTACTGGAAGAAGAAAACCCTGGCCAAGCTGGAGAACACGCGCTGGTACTGGGTCAAGCCTGTGGTGTCGGTTGCTGATGATGACAAAACTGCGCCAATCGACATCCCGGTAAAGCTGAAAGACGGCGCAGAAGTGGTCGGCCGCATCCGCCAACCGGCTCAAGAAAAGTTGAAAGTCACTGCTGATGCCGGCAACAGCCCGTCGGAGCAAGCACCACGAAAGCGACTGCAACTGATTGAACCGGTCTCAGCCCGTCTGGAAATGGGTGGAGTGTTCACCATCATCGGCTACGGCCAGGAGCTGCAGGTAGATGCAGCGAATGCCAAGGAACTTGGGTATTTCCTGCTCAAGACAGCGGAGGCCGTGCAAGCCCGATGATTGAGCTGGACGAAGCCACCAAGGCCAAGCTGAAAGCCGAAGTGGATCTGTTGGTGAGTATGGGGCATGACCGGGCCAAGGCACGGCGGATTGTGTGGGATGACTACCTGGAAGAGTTAGCCGCTTATGCAGCCGCCCAGCCGGTAGCCCCACCACCGGAGCCGGAACCAGCCCCGGAGGATGAAACACCGCCCCCGGCACCGCGAGTCCCTGCTCCAGTCCTTCCCGGCCCGGAGCCACCGGCAAGAATCAGCCGGTTTTGGGATGCAAAGGAAGAACCCCGGCTGACACCGGAATGGCTAGAGCGAAACCGGCAGCAGCTGGCGCAAGTAAAACGAATTGTTGGAATGAGGAACAGGTAATGCAAAACGCAACGCAAAACACCCCGAACGGCTACCGCAAGGATGCCAAGGGCCGTTTGATCCCGGTTGAGTCGATCAAGGAAATCGACATGGCCAGGGACTCCCTGGTGATGGAAATCATCAACAAGGCCCTGGACGTCAACAAGATGCTGGCCCAGTTCAAGGCCACGGTCTTTGCTGACATCCAGGCATTCATTGAACTGTCCGGTGAGCGCTACGGGGCCAAGGTCGGCGGTGCAAAGGGCAATGTGTCGCTGACCACGTTTGATGGTCGCTACATGATCAAGCGTGCTGTAAGCGACACGCTGACTTTTGATGAAGGCCTGCAGGCCGCGAAGGCCCTGATTGACGAGTGCGTGCATGAGTGGACCGAAGGTGCCCGCAGCGAGATCCGCACCCTGATCAATGATGCGTTCAACGTCGACAAAGAGGGAAAGATTTCTACCGGCCGCATCCTCAGTCTGCGCCGCCTGGAAATCAAAGATGAGAAATGGCAGCAGGCCATGAATGCCCTCAGCGAGTCGGTACGGGTCCAGTGCTCCAAGTCCTACATCCGCGTGTACGAGCGGATTGGCGATACCGACCAGTATCAGCCGATTCCGCTGGATATGGCTGGGGTGTGAGATGACAGACCACAAAGACATCCTCGTGCAGTGCACCCGTTGCCGGAACAAGCACAAAGAGTCAGAACGCATTGCCATGCCATCAGAGCTTGGCAAAACCCTTGTCTGCCCGCGTTGCGGCTGCAAAAACTACTACGACATGACACCGCAAGTCGCCTGGTGCTGGGCCTCGGGTCTGATCGAAATGGGTGACAAAGAGCAAGTGCCAGAAGGTGGAATCGTCGTTGCACATGGCCCTAAAGCCTTCCTAAAGGGCGTATTGACCGCTGCTGCCCGGCATGGATAGGAGCGTGATCAGTTGCTGGTGCCAGGTATTCCCGAGGCAGCAAGTCAGCGCGAGGCTGCAGAAGCTCTGGACAAGTGGCTGGCATGGCGCGGCAAGAGCAATGGCCGGCGCGAGAGCTATGGCGTGATTTTCAGCCAGCCTGGCAAACCTATGGATGCCTGACATGAGCAAACCGACAGTTGGCAACTGGAAACTTCTGGTCCGCAACCTCAGAACCGGAAACATCCCTTTCAAGCAGTTTTTACAACGTAGTACCAAGGAGAAAAGCATGAACAAGCAAGAGCTGATCAAACACGTAGCCGAACACGCTGAAGTGACTGCCAAGCAGGCCGAAGCCGTGATCAACAGCCTGACCACCACCATCCTGGAAACCGTCCGTGCTGGTGGCGAGCTGCAGATCACTGACCTGGGCAAGTTCGGCAGCGTGGAGCGCGCAGCCAAGGCCGGCCGCAACCCGCAAACCGGCGAAACCATCCAAATTGCCGCCAAGCGTGCCGCGAAGTTCTCCCCGGCCAAGCGTCTGAAGGAGGCAGCAGCAGGCTAAACCGTGCGAAACCGCCCACAAGGGCGGTCTGCCAGGCGTGGTTGCCTGGTACTGATGAGCAGCCAAAGGACAGCAATGCACACTTCCGACCCCGCAGTAATTGAATTCACCAAACAGCTTCAGAACTGGCATGCCTCCCGTGTCGCCACCCTGCAAGCCATCGTGGATCACCCAGACGCCAACATCAAACTGGCTGACATTGAAATCAAGGCAGGCAGCGACATTGCCAAAGGTATGCGTGTGGGTCTGCAAATCGCTTTGTCACAACTGGGGGAACTCCCCTTCAGCGTTACACCCTGCACGGATGAAGTGGAGGAAGACTAATGGATCAGCAAACCGTGAAGAAACTGACGGCTGAGCAAAAGGAAAAGCTCATTTCGGATCTGTCCTTCCCATGGGGCAAGGCCGATCTGATGTGTGATGGTCGGCGTATCACGCTTGAGGTACGCCGTAGTAGCAAAGGCATGACTTACAGGGTCTGCACTTTCGTTGATGGGGTATTCGAATACAAGTGGGCACAGGGTGCCACTCCAGTCCCGGAGCAGAAGTTCCTGCGCAAGTCTGTGCGACCGAATGTAAGCCCGGTCAAGCGCAAGGAACTTGAGAAAAAGTTCGGCAAGCGCTGGGTGCAAAAAGACAAGTTCATCAACGGTGCGGTAACGCTTTATTTGCCTGACTGGTCCAGCGGAAAAGCTGCCATTAATCATCTGTGCAAGGTCTGCGATAGCGTTGAACTTGCCGAGAAGACAGAGGCAAGAACTGCTTTTGTAACGGAATAGAACCCGGTGTCGAGCCTGTTAAAGCAGGCTCTGCAACGTGTTTTAACCCTCAATGCAGCCGTGACCGGCCAGCCCCGATCAACTAGCGGGTGCCGTCCTCTGATAAAGCCGGCAGGCCGGTCACGCGTGCATTGAGTTTGACCAGGAGAAGAACAATGACAGACAGACGCAAGGCGATGATCGCAAAGATCAAGATCGCCCAGCAGCAGCTGCAGATGGCTGATGACAGCTACCGCGCCATGCTGGCACGCCTGGCAGATGGCAAAACCAGCAGCACAAAGCTGACGTTGCAGCAGCTGGATGACGTGCTGGCCGAAATGAAGCGCCTGGGTTTTGTACAAAAGCCCGCGCAAAAACATGGCCGCCGGCCGCAGCCCAAGGACACCTGCGAAACCATTATGGCCAAGATTGAGGCACAGCTGGCCACTGCTGGCCGGTCGTGGGAGTACGCCCAGGGCATGGCCAAGCGCATGTACAAGATCGAAAAGCTGGAATGGCTGGACTACGAGCAGCTGAATGGGGTGATGGTCGCCCTTGTCTATGACGCAAAACGCAACGGGAGACCTGCATGAACCGCAATGACCACGAAATGGCAATGGCCCGTGCTGCACACCTGCTGCCTGACAATGCGCGCCAGCTCGTTGAGATGCTGACGCTGGCTACAACGCTGAAGCTGGTAGATGCCTACGGTGGTACACACTTCCCGGTCCCGAAGACGGCTCGGCAGGAGGGACAGTATTTTGCTGCACTGGCCGAGGCTGTGGGGGTCGATGCAGCGACCAAACTGGTCAAGCGTTATGGCAACACCCGGCTATATGTGCCGAAGTGCGCTGCAGCGCTGCGTGCCTTGCGCGATGCCAGCATCCGGGCTGACTATGACATGTCGTGCGCTGAGTTGGGGCATAATGCCACTGTCAACAACGTGCTGGTACCGAAGTACAAGCTGTGTGACCGCAGGATTGAAGAGATTTTGGCTAAAGCTGATGACCTGCTGCCTATAGATACGGCGCAGGGCAGCCTATTCTAGGGGATGAAAATGGGAACCCTCTACGATGTTCTTGGTATCGATGCATCGGCAACCGGAGAAGAAATACGGATTGCAATTAATGAGTGCCGCGAGAAGTATGTAGGAACCAGTCAGCAGATGCTATTCGATGCTGCACGGGAGACACTGCTGAATCAGGAAAAAAGACAGCAGTACGATATAAAAATTAAAGAGCCCCCCAGGAAAAAAACCAGCAAAGGTGGAATTCTATCGCTATTGATTTGGGTATTTTTACTGCTAGGCACCTACTTTATAGGCTATGTGACGTGGAGGATATGGATAGACAAAAGCAGCGACTCCGTATCAACGGCTGAGCAAGAAATCCAGTCCACAGCAGTAAAGATTCGAGAGGCTAGAGTCCTGTGTAAGCTGACCATCGCTCAGTTTGCCGGAGATACCACGACACCGGGAGCCGTATCGGATATTGGATCAGGTAATCAGTTTATGTTCATCTGGCCCAACGGAAATTTTACAAGTAAATCTGGGGTGCCGATGTCTGCATCATGTACGGGTAGTTATGATCCACTTCGGGTCACAATTCTTTCAATCAATGGACAAGTGGTAGTCAGATCAAACTAACCTAAGCCCCGCCCATGCGGGGCTTTGTCATTTGTACCGAACCCCTTCCGAATCTGCCGACATCCCGACATTCCCTACGATTGGCCTCATGTCTCGCATGAGGAAAAATCGTGTCCCGTACCATCAATCTGATTGTCATTCACTGCGCCGCCAGCCCCAACGGCAAGGTGCTCGGCTCCGCGTCCAAGTCGGCTGCAGCCGTCATTGACCAGTGGCATGCCCAGCGCGGTTTCCACCGCCAGCCGGCTGCCATTGCCGCCTATAACCCCGATCTTAAGGCCATCGGCTACCACTTCGTCCTGGACGTGGATGGCAGCAAGTCCACCGGCCGTGCCCTGGATGAAGTCGGTGCCCATGTGGCTGGCCACAATGCCAACTCCATCGGTATCTGCATGGTGGGGACTGATCAGTACAGCACCGCGCAGTGGGGTGCGCTGACCAGCCTGGTGAAATCGCTACTGGCCAAGTATCCGGGCGTGCCCGTTGTTGGCCACCGTGATCTGTCCCCGGACCTGAATGGTGACGGCACGGTGGAACCCAGCGAATGGACCAAGACTTGCCCCGGTTTCACCGTTGCGGACTGGCTGGCTGCCGGCATGAAGCCGCAGGCCAAGAACACCCTGGCCAGCTAATGCACCGGCCACTCATTTATCTGCTGCTGCACGCCTTGGCAGCCCATCATCTGCCGTTATCCCGGTGGCGGATGGCTGGGAGCCAGTCCACACCGGTAGGCCATCGTGGCCCTAGTGGTGTGGCCAAGACCAGGCGTGCTGCAGCCAAGCGAAGGAACCGCCGTCGTGCAACTCGCTGACATCCTCACCAACCCGGTTACCCAGCGTCTGTCGCAGAGCAAATTCTGCATCGCGGTCGCCCTGGTGGCCACCACCTTTGCCTTGGTCTGGGAAGTAGTGCATGGCCGCGCCACGGAATGGCTGTATGGCCTCTATCTGGCCGCTTGGGTAACGCATGCCCAGGCCAGCAAGCGGGCAGCCATTGCCCGTGATGCCTTGCCCACTCCGGCAGCAGGAGACGCACCATGAATCTGTCTGTCCCGCTTATCCCTGCATGGGCAAAGGCACTAGCCATCGGGGCTGGCTTGGCTTTCATTACCTACCAGGTGCATCACCTCGGCTATGAGGTCGGGGCCGCCGACCAGAACAAGACGGATGAAAAAGTCCGTCTCGGCCTGGTCGCTGACTACGAAAAGCAGCTGGGCAAGTTCAAGGACCAATGGGCCGCTGAGCTGGCCACGGCCCTGCGCGACAAGCAAGCCTTGGAGCAGCAGGCCAACCAGGTTGGTGCTGCCCTGCTGGATACCCGCGCCCAGCTCGCCCGCACCCAGCAGCAACTGAAACAGGAGATTCCCCATGTCGTACAAGCTGATGGTCCTCGCTGGACTGGTATTGGCCCTGCAAGCCTGCGCCTCTATTCCCAAAACCTCGGATACACCGTCGCCAGTGGTAGTCCGAGTCTGCCCGCAGCCAACCCCGGAGATGCTGCAAAAGCCGATCAAGCCAGCAGCGCCGAAGCCGGGCTATCACCCACAGACCTCCTGACTCACTCTGCGGATTACGGCCAGTGGTGCCAGAAGCTGGAGCAGCAGCTGGATGCCTTCATCACTCTGCATACCAAGGACGCGCCATGAATAAAGAGAACAGCAATTTTCACGACTGGTATGAGGCGCTGAAGTCTTATGCCCGGAAAAAAGGCGGTAGCGCGGCCGATGTGGATGCCTGGCGTGAAGACTATGAAGCCGGAAAGTCTGTTGAACAGGCCTGGTTTGACGCGTGGGGTGAGTAATGACCGATCTGACCATTCAAAACCAGCAAGGCCAGCTGATGGATGCCCTGGAAATCAAGGGGGCTGAATTGGCGGCGGTCGTCGGCCAGATCGCCCGCCTTGGTGGTGATGCGGAGTGTGCAAAAGAGGCTGCAAAGCGGCTGTCCGAAGCACTGTACTGGGCTGACCGGGCGATTGGGGCCTTTGATGGATCAGTTTGATCGCGCCCAGAAGCAGGAGCTGGAAGAGCGCGAAGGTCATATTGCTGCACGCCAAGCACTAGTCCCGCATGGTCGGCCATCCACGCATTGCATCGATTGCGGGGGCGAGATTCCGCAAGAACGGCAGGTCGCAGCACCGGGCCTGCGCTGTACACGTTGTCAGAGCGCCGTTGAGCGCCGAAATGGGGGAAGCCGGTGACGGTCACTGTTGAGTTTTGGTACCTGGTTGGTCTGTTGTTGGGCTTCCTGGGCGTGGTGTTTACCTTCGGCAAGCTGTTGCTGGGCGAGATTGAAAAGCGCCTTGACCAGCGCTTCCAGACCATTGATGCCGCTAACAAGGCCGCAGAGTTGCGTCTGGATCAGCGCTTCCAGGCGATTGATGACGCCAACAAAGATGCCAGCAAACACTGGGACACCCGCTTTGCCGAGCTGATGGAGCAGAACCGGCGAGAGTCTGACGGCTGGCAACGGATCGAAAAGGATTTCCTGCGCTTCCAAGCCGACTTGCCACTGCAGTACGTGCGCCGGGAAGACTACGTCCGCAACCAGACCGTGATTGAGGCCAAGCTGGATAGCCTCGCCCTCAAAATCGAAAACGTCCAATTGAAAGGACAGCAGCAATGAATATCGATCCCGCCAAAGTCCGCCGCGAGAGCATCCGTTGGTATCTGGTGCTGGCTATCTATAACGCACGGCCCAATGAAATCACCGAAGACGTGATCCAGCAGACCATGCGCGCCATCATCCCGGATGTGTCGCCGCTGGAGGTACGCAAGGAGCTGGACTATCTGGAAGACCGGGTCATGGTGAAGCTGCGCAAGGAACCATCCGGCCGCTGGTGGGCGGATATCACCCGCTATGGTGTCGACTTGGCCGAGTACACCATCGACTGCCAGCCTGGCATTGCCCGCCCCGAAAAATACTGGAACTGACATGGCTGCACGCAATAGCGTTTCCATGCTGCCGGCCGAGGTGCGTGCCTGGCTGGACCAGTCCCTGGTCGATGGCAATTTCAGTGGCTACCAGGCACTGGAGGAGCTGCTGCGCGACAAGGGCTACAGCATCAGCAAGTCCGCCATCCACCGCTATGGCCAGAAGATCGAACGCCGCTTTGCTGCGATCCGCGCTAGTACCGAAGCGGCCAAGCTGCTGACCCAAGGCGCATCGGATGACACGGACACCCGCTCTGAAGCCTTGCTTGCCATGGTGCAGACCGGGCTGTTTGAATCCATCGTCAATCTGCAGGAAGCCAGTGACGAGGATATCTCCAATGAAGACCGGATCGCCATTCTGTCCAAGGTGGCCAAGAACATCGCCACCTTGAGCCGAGCCAGTGTCAACCAGAAGAAATTCCGTCTGGAAGAGGAAGCACGCATCGAGCAGAATGCCCGCGCTGCGCTGCTGGCAGAACAGGAGCAGAAGCTGGAGGAGCTGCGTGGCTCGGATGGTATGAGCGAACAGATGGAAAGCAGCATCCGCCGCATCTTGCTGGGTAAAGAGTGATGACCGAGACCGTACAGCAAGCCCCGTTAAAAGCGTTGGGCAGTCCACGCAAAATTAACCTGACCGAGGAGCTTGAGCTGGCCGGGGTGGTGGTGCCGCAGGAAGTGGCCGAAGCCATCCCTGCCGAGCAGCCGGTTTTTCTGCCCTACCAGCAGCGATGGTTTGAAGACGAGTCCCAGATCATGATCGCGGAGAAGTCGCGCCGTACTGGTCTGACCTGGGCAGAAGCCGGCCGCAATGTGGTGAAGGCAGCACGGCCGCGCCGCCGCCAGGGTTGCAATACCTTCTATGTGGGCAGCAAGAAGGAAATGGCGCTGGAGTACATCGCCGCCTGCGCGCTGTTCGCCAAAGCCTTCAACGAGCTGGCCAAGGCTGATGTATACGAGCAGACCTTCTGGGATGAGGGTAAGCAGGAGGAAATCCTCTCCTACATGATCCGCTTTCCCAAGTCGGGTTTCAAAATCCAGGCACTGTCCAGTCGGCCCTCCAACCTGCGCGGCCTGCAAGGTGACGTAGTGATTGATGAAGCGGCATTCCATGAGTCCCTCGAGGAGCTGCTCAAGGCTGCCCTGGCGCTGACTATGTGGGGCAACAAGGTGCGGCTGATCAGCACCCACAACGGGGTCGAAAACCTGTTCAATGAGCTGATCCTGGAAGCCCGTGCCGGTAAGCGTGATTACAGCATCCACCGCATCACGCTGGACGATGCCATTGCCGATGGCCTGTACCAGCGGATCTGCTACGTCACCAATAAGGAATGGTCAGCGGAGGCTGAGGCAAAGTGGCGGGCTGATCTGTACAAGAATGCCCCGAACCCCGAGTCGGCCGACGAGGAGTACGGCTGCGTCCCCAAGAATAGTGGCGGCAACTGGCTCTCCAGTCTGCTGATTGAAAAGCGCATGTCTGCCGATACTCCGGTGCTGCGCTATGAGTGTCCGCAGGGCTTTGAGTTGGAGTCTGACCATGTCCGTGCCAGACACTGTCAAGACTGGATTGAGTCGGTGCTGCAGCCGGAGCTGGACAAGCTGCCACGCGATGTCCGCAGTTTTGTCGGTGAAGACTTTGCCCGTAGTGGTGACTTGTCAGTCGATGTCCCGCTGATTGAGCTGCAGAACCTGGTCAAGCGTGTGCCTTTCATCCTGGAAATGCGCAATGTCCCCTTCCGCCAGCAAGAGCAAATCACTTTCCACCTACTGGATAACCTGCCGGGCTTTGCTGGTGGCGCATTCGATGCGCGGGGTAATGGCCAGTATCTGGCCGAGGTGGCCATGCAGCGCTACGGTGCGGATCGCATTCACCAGGTGATGCTGTCGGAAAGCTGGTACCGCGAACACATGCCCCCGGTCAAAGCCGCCCTGGAAGACGGCGATCTGGACGGGCTGCCAAAGGACAAGGATGTGCTGGCCGACATGCGGGCAGTGCAGATCATCAAAGGGGTGCCGCGTATTCCGGACACCCGCACTACCGGTGAGGACAAGGGTAAACGCCACGGTGACGTCGCAGTCGCGGTCGCGCTGGCCGTCTATGCATCCCGCTTGATTGATGCCGCGCCGCTGGCAACCAGGGGCTACAAGTCCATCCCTCGCGGAAGCATGGCCATGTCTAGTCGGTTTGGGAGGGGGACGTGGTAATGATGGTATCTGCCCTTTTCTTGCAGCTCTTGCCCATAGCACAGGCATGTTCAGCAGCAATGAGCTGACTGTAAAGATCATCCAGAACAGCGGTCAGGCGGTTCAGCTTTGTGACTGTTACAGGATCATGGTTCTCAGCAAGTAAATCACTCACCAAGCGCTTGGCAAGCTGGACATCAAGATTTGCGGTACTGAATAGCATGGGGAAGAACCAATTGATAGCGATGAGCTGAATGCTAGCAGCCAAATTTGGTACTGAATAGGAATAAATTACATGGGTAAAATAGTCGATGTGAATGGCAATCCAATTGATATTGGGCTGTTAAAAACCACCATCGCTACCCCGACCACCACCGGGGTGCGTCAGATCATCGCATCGGCTAGTCACGGGCTGGACCCGGAGCTGCTGGGCCACATGCTGCGCCAAGCCGTAAATGGGGATGCCAGCGCCTACCTGCGCCTGGCCGAGGACATGGAAGAGAAGTACCTGCACTACGGCTCGGAGTTGTCCACCCGTAAACGTGCCCTGGTTGGCTTGGAGCTGTACGTGGAGCTGGCCGGCGATGATGCCGTCAGCCAGCGTGCTGCCGAGCTGGTGGAGCAGGCCCTGGCCCCGATCAAAGAAAACCTGTTCGATATCCTGGACGCCATCGGCAAGGGTTTCAGCGTCCACGAGATTGACTGGGAAACCAGCGCAAAGCAGTGGATGCCAGTTGGCCTGTCCTACCTGCAGCCGTATTGGTTGCAGATCCGGCGCGAGGAACCGGAAACCCTCTACCTGCGCTCGGATACCAATATCTATGGTGATGCGCTGGCTCCGTACAAATTCATCACCCACAAGGTCAAGGCCAAGTCGGGTGTGCTGATCCGGGGCGGCCTGGCACGCATGGCCTGCTGGGCTTTCCTGTTCAGCAATTACGCCATTAAAGACTGGGTGACCTTTGCCGAGGCCTATGGCCAGCCGCTGCGGGTGGGCAAGTACGATGTGTCAGCCACGCCGCAGGATATTGAAACCCTGCTGATGGCCCTGCGCAGCTTGGGCACGGATGCGGCTGCCGCCATCCCCAAGAACATGGAGATCGACTTTGTCGACGCCGGCAACAAGACGGCCTCGGTCGATATCTATGCCCGACTGACGGAGTACTTCGACAAGCAGACCAGCAAAATCGTATTGGGCCAAACCTTGTCGACCAATACCGGTGGCGCGGATGGTGGCGGGGCCTATGCCTTGGGCAAGGTTCACAACGAGGTGCGGGAAGACATCCTGGACGCTGACGTCAAGCAGCTGGAGGCCACGCTATCCCGCGATTACGTCAAACCAGTGGTCGACCTCAATATGGGCGTGCAGTCGGCTTATCCCACCATCAAGCTGCGGATCAACAAGGCAGAGGACTTGGCCGCATTGGCTGGAGTGGTTGATACCCTGGTACGTGCCGGCCTGCCATTGGGTCAGGAATCGACCTACGAGCGTTTCGGCCTGGAACGCCCCAAGCCTGGCGAGGCGATTCTGGTGCCGGTCGATTCTCCGGCCCAGCAGGCAATGAATCGCTATCGGGCGATGAATGCCCTGCAGCCTGGCCAGGCCGACCCGATGGCACCGCTGCTGGAGCAGCTGACCAGCAAGACCGCCGACCCAATGGAAGCCACGCTGCAGGTGATTCGCCAGGCGCTGGTAGATGCCCCGGATCTGGAGTCCTTCCAGGCATGGCTGACCAGTGCGTTTGGCGACTTGCCGGTGAGCCAGCTGCAACGGGTGATGAATACCGCCTTCAGCCTGGCTGAGCTGTCTGGCCGCTACGAGGTGAGCAATGGCCGATAGCCCGGCTCCGCTAAGTGCGGTCTTCAAGCAGCCCTGGCAGACCCAGTTGGACTACTTCCAGCAGAAGCTGAACCTGCCAACTGAACAATGGACCGACATCATGAAGGCGCAGCATGACCGCTCCTTTGTAGTCGCCGGGGCCATGGCCAGTGACTTGCTGGAGGATCTGCGCCAGGCAGTGGGCAAAGCCATCGAAGGCGGCAGTACGCTGGCAGACTTCCGGCGCGACTTTGACCAGATCGTGGCCACGCATGGCTGGGACTTCAAGGGTGGCCGCAACTGGCGTACCCGTGTCATCTACCAGACCAACCTGCAGACCAGCTATGCCGCTGGCCGCTACCAGCAGCTGACCGACCCGGACATGCTGAAAGTCCGGCCGTACTGGATCTACGTGCATTCCGACTCGGTCCTGCGCCCCCGGCCGCAGCACCAGGCCTGGAATGGGCTGATCCTGCGCGCCGACGATCCCTGGTGGAAAACCCATTACCCGCCCAATGGTTGGGGCTGCCAATGCACCGTGCGTGCCGTGTCGCTACAGGAGCTGCGTGACAAGTACGGTAAAACTGGCCCAGACACTGCGCCGGTTATTCAGACACGCCGTGTGGAGCAGGATGATGGCAGCGTGGTCTATGTGCCGGATGGCATCGACTTCGGCTGGGACTATGCCCCTGGCCAGGCCTATGTCGGCAAGCTACTACTGGACAAAGCCGCGACCACCTCGGCCCGGATCGGTGCTGATGCCATCCAGTCCGCTGTGAACAACATCGACGCCCTGGACAAGATCATCCAGGAGCGCTGGCAGCCGCTGGTGCAGCAGATCTACCCGGACCCTGCCGGCTACCGGCCGACCAAGCAGCGCTTCCACATTGGTGCACTCTCACCGCAGCTGGTCGACAAGATAGAGCAGGCCACGGGCGAGCCGCTGGCCACGGCAGTGGTATCGGTCGATGACAGTGAAGTGAAGCATGCGCTTCGCGATACTGGGGCCAAGGCGGACAAGCGGATTGCACTGGACGATGCCATGCAGACCGTCGTGGGCATGTGGGAGCCGGAGCGCGTTTATCAGCAGGTGAATAATGATCAGCCGGAGCCTGTTTACCTGGCCGTCTGGAAAGCTCAGGATGGCCAGCGCTATATGAAGGCGGTGATCAATGCAAATTACCGCGTGAAAGACAAAGACCAGACCGGGAAACGGATACCACTGCAGACCAATACGCTGACGACCTTGGGCTATGTTGATTTACGGGATCTGAATAATCCGGCGATGTATCGGCGGATCATATAAGGAGGATAGCCGTGCAGGCAGGACGCCACCCCCTGCGTGTGCACGCCCTTTCGGGGTTGCAGTACGTAATGCGCTGTTTCACGTACTTCTGCACGGCTTGTATTGATTATGAGTGACAACAGCTTTGAAATCCAAGTTATCAACGACAGTGTTGGCCAGGCACTGGGCCAACTGTTGGCCCAAGCCCACAACCTGCGGCCGGCACTGCTGGACTTTGCTGAATGGGCCAAGGCCGAGACGGACCAGCGCTTTGCCGACCAGGCCGACTGGCATGGCCAGCCCTGGGCACCCAATGCCGAGCTGACGCTTGCCAGCTATCTGCGCAACCATGGCGGCAGCAAGAACTTCAAGAAGGATGGCAAGCTGAGCGCTGCCGGCACCAGGAGACTTGCCGCCAAGCGCATCCTGCAGGTGGACGGCACGCTGCGCCGGGCCGCCTTCAGCTATGACGCCACCAGCGACAGTCTGCGTTTCGGTCCCTGGGGCAATGGCCTTGATGCCTATGCCGCCATCCAGAACTTTGGTGGCCAGGCTGGCCGTGGCCTGAAAGTCACCATTCCCATGCGCCAGTACCTACCGGTCGATATCGATGGCACCCTGGCTGATCCTGCAGAAGCCAAGTTGCTGGACATACTGGCCAACCATTTCCGGCCAGAATAAAAAAACACCCAATCGGGAGAGTGGATTGGGTGAGAAGACCTACTTTGTAGCGGGAAGCTATGTACCAAGCTTAGTGCCTAGTAATTAACCATAGCAGGCAAAAATGTCTTTTGCATAGAAAATTCAGCTCAGATGGCTACAAAAGAAAACCGCCACGAGGGCGGTATAAACGAGACGTTAATCTCGGGCTGGCGCTGAAGAATTCAGCATGATCACTATAGCAGATCAGGCTTTTATGCAAAATGGATTTAACACGAATTTTCGCACGGCAACAAATCTCTAAAAACAGCCCGTGCTGCATTCGCAGCTACTCTTGCCACCACATGCTGGTATATGGGTGTCAAAACGCCACCTACCCCCGTTAACGCGTGTTAATTACTAACTCAGACAGCCTGCTGCCCATTGCATCTGGTCAGTCTGTGCATTTGCCGAACCCTTTCCCCCGTTTTTGTCCCCACCAGGCTGCGCACAATGCAGCCCATGAAGCTCATCCCCGAAGACGTTACCCGTGCCCTGAACAGCTTGCAGCCTGATGCCCTGCAGCGGGCAAGCTGCGCCATCGCGCTCTCCATCGCCCTGGCGCTGGGGCCGAATGGTGAGCCGCCCGAATGGTGCCCGGTCCTTCCTGCCGGCACGTTTATGGGCCGCGATGGCCGTGGACCGTGGCATACCGACACCGCCGCTGTGCTGGCCGACTTTGCGGCAAACCAGGCAAAGGGTATTGAGCCAGTGGTCGATTACGACCACCTCAGCATGGTGTGTCTGCAGACTGGCCAGAAAGCAGAAGCTGCGGGCTGGATCAAGCAGCTGGAAATCCGGGACGGTGAAACCTGGGCACGCATTGAATGGAATGCCGACGCCGTCCAGGTGATTACGGCCAAGAAATGGCGCTACCTGTCACCCGTCTTCGATTTTGATGCCAGCGGCCGCGTGGTCTGCCTGGTAGCCGTGGGACTGACCAACCAACCCAACCTGTTTTTACGTGCCCTCAACTCACAGGAGAACCGCATGGACCCGATTGACCAGCTGCTGCAGCAACTGGGCATCAGCATCAGCGATGCCATGGATGCCGCCAGCAAACTGACTGCCGCCTTGAATGCCATCAAGACGCTGCAAGACGTCAGCAATTCGACCCAGACCGCCATGAACAGCCTGCGCCAGGTTACCGGTGCTGCTGCTGATGCCGACCTCAAGGCCGTGACCAACAGCATCATGACCGGCTTTGTACCGAAGGCCGAGTACGAACGCGTGGCCAACTCGCTGCAGCAGCTGCAAGCCGGTACCGCTGCCGCCGAAGTCGACAAGGCGCTGGATGAGGCCATTGCGGCTGGCAAGATCACGCCGGCCAGTCGCAACTTCTACCAGGCCATGTGCAGTACCGACATGAAGGCCTTCAAGGACTTTGTGAAATCCGCCCCGGTTGTAGTCCAGTCCGGTACCGAAACCACCACGCGTGCCGCCAACAGCAAGCATGACAACCAGCAGGCTGGTGACAACCCGCTGATTGCCAACGCCAAGGCCCGCGCCGGCACCAAGTAACCCAACCCGGCCCCTGGCCAGAAAAGGAAAGTCATGGAATCCCTGACGATCAATCAGACCCTGCCGCCCCAGATCCCGCTGGTTGGTGAGCCGGACGAATGCGGTGAAACCCTTGTTGTCGGCCCGGCTGCACTGCCGGCCGGCACCATCCTCGGTGTGGCCACGCTGGACGATGAGCTGGCTGTGCCCTGGCATGCCGGTGATGATCCGCTGGCGTTTGTGCTGGGCGTGACCCGCCACGCACTGCCGGCGGCCGATGCCGGCGTCACCTCCCGCGAGGTGGCCACGGTGGCCGGTGATTGCCTGGTGGCGCTGGATACGCTGCCGGAATTGCAGGCCGCGCAAACCTCTTCCGCCGTCCACTACCGCCACGTTTACCGCCAGCTGTCGGCCCGTGGCATCCGCATCACCGAGCGTGCCGGCGACTAAGCGTCATCAGCCGCCACGACCTCAAGCAAAGGAAACTGAGCCATGCCTCAATCTATCGCTGATCTGTTGAAAGATCCCGCGTTCTCCATCGCCAGCCTGACCGAGTCGATCAAGCTGCTGCCGAACACCTACTCCAAGGTTGGCCAGTCCGGCATCTTCGTGCGCAAGGGCGTGAATGCCCGCACCGTCGCACTGGAATATGCCGGTGGCCGGCTCCACCTGCTGTCCAACCAGGACGTAGGTAGTCCGGGCCAACGCACAAAGCGTGACAAGAAGAACGTGCGGTTCTTCGGGGTGCCGCACATCCCGCACGATGACACCATTCTGGCGGCCGAGATAATCGGCTCCCGCGCCTTTGGCGGCAACGACACCCTGACGGTAGCCGACGTCGCCAATGTTGTGAATGACCATCTCCAGGATATGAAGGTCCGACACGATCTGACCCAGGAATGGATGATGCTGGGAGCCATCAAGGGCAAGATTCTGGATGGTGACGGCGAACTGATGTACGACCTGTACAAGGAATTCGGCATCCAGAAGAAGGTGATCGAATTCAAACTGTCTGACCCGGCATTCAATGTGAAACAGGCTTGCATGAATGTGTGCCGCCACATTGAAAAGAACCTGCTGGGTGATGTTTCCACCGGGGTAAAGGCTTGGGTGGATGCCGACTTCATGGATGCACTGACCGTTCACCCGAATGTGGAAAAGGCATTCCAGGGCTGGGCAGCTGCTCAGGAGAATATCGGCGGTGATGTGCGCAACGGCTTCAAGTTTGGCGGTGTGACCTTCGAGGAGTACACCGGTGAAGTACCGACTGCGGATGGCAAGAGCACCGTATCCCTGATCAGCGCAGGGGCTGGTCATGCCATTCCGCTGGGTACGCGCCAGACATTCCTGATGTATGACGCACCGGGTGACTTCATGGAAGCCGTCGGCACCCTGGGCCAGCCGTACTACGCCAAGATCAAGAACACCGATTTTGACCGTGGCGTAGATGTCCATACCCAGTCCAACCCGCTGCCGCTGTGCGCCCGTCCGGGCGTGCTGGTGGAGTTGAAACTGACCTGATGACGCCGTAGGACGATAGAGAGACAGCGACCGGGCGGGTGCGTCAACACCCACCCGGACAGCTGACCGCAGAAGAGACCTGCAGGCCAACCCGAGGCTGCCACTTTCGTGCACGAAAGCCCGGCAATTCTAACGGGTTTTAACGACCTTGCAGAGACATGAATACCGATATCCGCTGTGGCCATTGCGGCCGAAAAATGGCCGAAGGCCAGTACATCACCCTCAGTATCAAGTGTCCGCGCTGCCGGACACTCAACCATTTCAAGGCCACGAGCCACCCACCAGCGCACCAGGGCGTGCCCGACAGGACATCGTCTGATGCAAACCCTTCCGATCATTCCCTGGATAGGCGGTAAGCGCCGCCTGGCCAAACACATCCTGCCGCTGTTCCCGGAGCATACCTGCTACGTGGAGCCGTTCTGCGGAGCAGCGGCCCTGTACTTCATGAAGAAGCCCGCCAAGGTCGAGGTGTTGAACGACATCTCGGGCGAACTGGTGAATCTCTACCGGGTGGTGCAGCACCACCTGGAAGAGTTTGTACGCCAGTTCAAGTGGGCGCTGATTTCGCGGGAAATGTACAAGTGGCTGCAGATCACGCCGGAGGTCATCCTCACGGATATCCAGCGGGCAGCCCGCTTTTACTACCTGCAGAAGATGGCCTTTGGCGGCAAGGTCAGTGGCCAGACCTTCGGCACCGCCTCCACCAGTCCGCCCCGGATGAACCTGCTGCGCATCGAGGAGGAGCTGTCGGCCGCACACTTGCGCCTGGCCCGGACCTACGTCGAGCACCTGGACTGGAAAAGCTGCATCCAGAAGTACGACCGGCCCCATACCCTGTTCTATGCCGACCCGCCGTACTGGAAGACCGCAGGCTATGGGGTACCGTTTCCGTTTGAAGAGTATCAGGCGCTGGCCGAAGTGATGCGCAGCTGCAAGGGCAAGGTGATCTTGAGCATCAATGACCACCCGGATATGCGTGACGTGTTTGCGGGTTTCAGGATGGAGCAGGTAGCGATCCAGTACAGCGTGAACCAGAACAGGGGGAAGGCCAGCGCAGAGCTGATCATTTGCAACTGGTAGGTGTGAGGGAGGAGAGGTGGCCAGGATGTTTTCCTGGCCAGGCTGCTACTGGTAAAAGTGGTCTGCAATCGAGTGGAAAGATTCAGAGGAAAAAAGTGCTGTGTTGGTTTTAACCTCTACGTAACGACCGGACCCATTCTGATCAACAAATCCATGTCCCAAGCGTTTGATAATTTCATTATCTGTAATGAAGGGATTAGCACTGCGATCATGTAAGTAGTCAACGAAAAGAGTCACGTCGTTACTCTTATCATCGACATAAACAGTTCTGACTTTGATGGCATGATCCTTAGACCTATCGCCAAGCAATGCTTTTAGTTCCTTCTCAAGATCAATGACCTCCTGAACCGCATCCAAAACCGACTTCAGACAGCCCTTATAGAGCATGCCCCCAGTCCGTGTGTGTACGATAAAGAATTGTGAATCGTCAGTAGTCGTACCGATCACTGTCGAGGGCTTTTCAGTTCTATGAATTTCGATGGACATGGCCTCACCTTGGTGTTGATGGATTTGTCATCACTGCATAGCCGTAAATTGTACCCATATCCATCTGTCTACCGAACCCCTTCCCGCGTTTTTTGCACTCCCCGTGCCCGCACAATGCGGGCATGACTACTTCACCCCCCTACATCACCCAGCAAGGCCTGGAAGACCGCTTCGGGCGGGAGTTCCTGCTGCGCGTCACTGACCCGACCAATACCGGCGAAGTTGACCAAGGAAAGGTCTCCCGCGCCATCGGGGACGCCACCGAGCTGGTCAATTCCTATCTGGGCAAGCGCTATACCTTACCCGTGCCGTTTGTACCTGGTGCGCTGGAGCGGGTAGCGGCCGACCTGGTGCGTTACTTCCTCTATTCCAGCCAGCCTGGTGAAGAAGTGACCAAGCGTTACGACGATGGGGTGAAGTGGCTCAAGGACGTAGCCAATGGCGTGGTGTCGCTGGGCTTGCCGGTTCCGGAAACCCCGGCCAGCTCCACCGGCAAAGTGGTCATGTCCGGCCCGCGCCGCAAGTTCACCCGCCGCAGCATGAGGGACTACTGATGCGTCCCGACCATCTTGCCCTGGGCAAACACATCGTCACCCAGCTCAAAACCCAGATCAGTGACGTCCGCCAGATCGCGCAGCGCGGTGAGCTGAGTGATGTCACCGGTGGCGAGCAAGTCTCGCCGTCGCTGTACGTAATCTACGTGCGGGATGTCTTGCCGGGTGATGGTCAGTCGCAGGAAGCCCAGAACCACATCCTGCAGCAGTGGATGGTAGTAGCGGCTATCCAGGGCAGTGCAGACCAGATGCTGGCCAAAGCCGGCGAGCTGCTAGCTAAGGTGCGCGGTGCACTACTGGGCTGGACGCCGGATGCCGCGCTGTATGAACCACTGCAAGCCTCGACACCGCCTGCCGCCGTCTACGTGAGCGACTGGGGCTATTTCCCGCTGCTGTTTACCGCTGATTTCTACGCATGAAAGGAGACCCCATGCCATCGCCCCTGAAGGAGCGTGTCGAGCTGATTGTGGAGCACAAGAACGCCGGCACTACCTGGCCAGTTGGCAAGGAGCTGGAAGTATCACCCAGCACAGCCGAATGGCTGTACCGCAACAATATTGCCAAGCCGGCGACGGCCAAGCAGTCTATTCCCACTCTCTCGGAGCCTGAAGCATGAGCTACGCACCCTTTATCCCCACGACTGAAAAACACTCGTTCTCGGTCTCCGGCCAGATCCTGATTGCTGAGTACGGTGTACCCAAGTTCACCCCGTTTGCCATGGTCGAAACCGCTGACTTGACCATTGAGCAGGAAACCCAAGAGCTGGGCGATGCATACACGGGCCAGGGCAACTACGACAAGTTGTACTCGGTGAAGGCCGTCACGCTGGATTTGAAGGTACAAACCTTCCAGCCCGAAATCATTGCCGAAATGACCATGGGCGTGGCCAAGAGTCGTGCTGCCCAGGCCATTTCAGACGAAATCCAGACCGCCTACCAGGGCGTCCTGGTGCCACTGGAAAATATCGGTGCGGGTGACTATGTCGTTACCCCGAATGCGGGTGGTGATCCCTTTATCCCCGGTAAGGATTTCTTCCCGACTGCAGCCGGCATTATCCCGCTTGCCGGTGGTGGCATCGCGGATGGCACCAAGATCAAGGTGGCCTATCAGGCAATAGAAGCCAATGTGGTCGAGTGGCTGGCCGGCTCCCAGAAAGAACGCTCTTTGATCTTCCATGGCATGAACAAGGCCAGTCGCAAACAAGTGATGGTGCAGATCTTCCGGGGCAAGTTCGGCTTCGCTGACAAGTATGCCCTGCTGGGTAAGGATTTCCGCAGTGCAGGCCTGAAGTTCGAAGTCCTGGCAGACCCCTTGCAGACCGGTGACGGCATCTCGCAGTGGGTACGTGAAACCCTGCTGAAGTAAGCCATCCCACCACCGATGGGCGCAGCCTGGCTGCGCCCTGGAGCTTGTCATGCGTATCGAAAAACCCACCCCCATCGGTGTCCACGTCATCACCATCCGCGAACTGACCGTCGCGGATATTCGCGCACTGCTTGTTGCATCGATCCAGCAGCATGGCGATGTCGGGCTGATCCCGGACCAGGCTGATCTGATCATGAATGCCACCTTGCTGCCAGATCTGCGCTTGGACGAGCTGCGCGCCATGGCTCCGATGGCGCAGGACGTGCTGGACAGCCTGGCCGACTCGGAGCTGCAGACACTGCGCGATCTGTGCCGGGAGTTGAACCCGCTTTTTTTCGGCATGAAGGCGCGGCTGGAACAGGCGAAGGCCCAGGCGGAGATGATCGCCCTGGCCCAGCTGAACAGCTAAGCCAGCTGGAAACCAATCTGGGCCGGCTGATTGAAGCAGGCCACCCCAATGCAGCCCAGTATCCGCTGCGCTTCTTTGCCGCCGTCATTGATGATCTGAATAGCCGAAACGCCACATGAAAACCCTGGAATACCTGATCAAGGCCAACAGCTCCGACTTTGTCACTGCGGTGACCAAGGCGGAAACCATCTATGGCCAGGCACTCAAGGGCATGGCGGACAAAGCCAAGCAGATCAGCCTGTTCAAGCAGGCCAAGGATGATGCCGACAGCACAGGCACCGCCCTGGTGAGGCTGAAGACCACGGCTGAGCAGGTACGCAAAGCACTGGGAGACACTGGCGGCACCTTGCAGCAAAGCCAGCAACTGGCGAAGGCTGAGGCCGCGATCATCAAGACTGAGGCTGCCATGCGTGGCCAGGTGGCTGCGGTAGTTTCCATGCGCCAGGCGCTGGCGGCGGCCGGTGTCGATACCCGCAACCTGGCCGTCGAGCAGGACAAGATGGCCATGGCGATTGCAAAAGCATCTGCAAGCGTCATCCAGAACCGCCGCACCAATGCTGCCCGCGATGTTCTGGGCATCCGTTCCGAGCTGGATATCACCCGTGAAATTAACCTGGTGCAGGCAGCGTATGACCGCCTCGCGGCTACCGGGACGGTTTCGCATAACGAGCTGGACCGGGCGGCGGCTGCGACCAAGGCCCGGATTGCAGCCTTGCGCCAGGAGCTACGTGGCGGTGCCGAAGAGGTCAAGCTGTTTACAGCGCCTTCTGCATCCGTCAACCAGGTGCGCCGTACTGGTGCCGCCCGAGATGTCCTGGGCATCCGTTCCGAGCTGGATATAACCCGCGAAATTAACCAGGTGCAGGCAGCGTATGACCGCCTCGCCGCTACCGGTACCGTCTCGCACAACGAGCTGGACCGGGCAGCGGCGGCGACTAAGGCCCGGATTGCAGCCTTGCGCCAGGAACTGCGTGGTGGCGCTGACGAGGTAAAGCTGTTTACCGCGCCCTCTGCATCGGTCAATCAGGCACAGCGCACCAGTGCTGCCCGCGATGTCCTGGGCATACGCTCCCAGACCGACATTCAACGTGAAATCCAGCAGGTATCGGCAGCCTTCTCCCGTCTGACGCAGAACCCGGCCATCAGCATGGCCGAGTTGTCCAGGGCGGCTACGGCCACCAAGTCCCGGATTGCTGAACTGCGTGCCGAGCTGCAGGGCACGATGCCGGCCAGCAGCTTCTTGATGAGCGGTGCCGGCAAGCTGGTGGCCATGGCCAGTGCGGTAGTGTCGCTCAATGCTGCGCTGGCACTGACCCGCAGCATCCTCTCTACGGCCGGCCAGTTTGAAACCCTGCGTACCCAGTTAAACGCCGTTGAAAAATCCGCCACCAAGGGCGGTGAAGCCTTCGCCTACATCAAGCAGCAGGCGATCAATACCCCGTTCCAGGTCACCAACCTGACCCAGACCTATATCCGGCTGCGCAACTACGGGCTGGACCCGACGGCCGGCAGCATGCAGGCCATCATCGACCAGGCAGCCAAGCTGGGCGGCAGTCAGGAAATGCTGGAGCGCATCACCCTGGCACTGGGCCAAGCCTGGACTAAGCAGAAGCTGCAGGGCGAAGAGATCATGCAGCTCAACGAGGCCGGGGTACCGGTATGGGATCTGCTGTCCAAGGCGATGAACAAGTCGGCCGCCGAGCTGATGAAGCTATCCGAGAACGGCCAGCTCGGCCGGGATGCTATCACCGCGCTGATGCAAGCCATGGAGAACGATGCGGCCGGTGTAGCAGCTTCGCAGATGCAGACCTGGAATGGCATCGTGTCCAATGCCACCGACTTGTGGCAAGAGTTCCTGGACAGCATCGGCCAGGCCGGGCTGCTGCAGTTCGCAAAGGACAGCATCACACAGCTGACGACTGCACTGCAGAAGATGAAGGAAACCGGCGAGCTGTCCCAGATCGCCCACGACATCGCAGACGCGCTGCAGGCCTTGGGCAAGATCGCCATCGGTACGGCCAAGTTCATCACCGCGCATCACGATGCAATCATTGCGGTGGCTGCGGTTTATGGTGCGCTGGCTGCCAAGAAACTGTTTGCTGGACTGGCCACCGATCTGGTGACTTTTGCCACGGCTGCTACCAAAGCTGCTACCGCACTGCGGACACTGAAAGAAGCCCAGACCGTAGGCGACATCGTCAATGCAGTAACGGGTAAAGGCAGTATTAAGAAAGCCACGACTACGGTAGCAGGTGGGGCATCTACTGCTGAGAAGGTGGCTACTGGTGCTGGTCTAGCGGTAGAGGCTGGGGCAGCAAACAAGATCGGTCAGGTCGCAGGGAAGACCATACAAGTTGCCTCTCAAGCGGCAAGCAAGGCATGGGGTGGTCTATCTGCAGAAATGACCGTCGGTGGCGGCCGGCTAATATCGGTATTTGGTGCGGTTGCTGCCCGCTTAAGCCTGGTGACGTCTGCATTGATGCTGGCTTATGACGTTGCAACCAAGGTTCTTCCTGCCGCCTATGATATGTACAAAATGGAGAACGACGCTCTGGAGGAGAAGCGTCGGACACTGGAGGAAATTAACCGCCTCGAGCGCGAAGGTGCACAGCAAGATCATGGTACGGGAACTGGTTCTGTTACAGCAGTGTATTCGGCAGAAGAGCTAGCCAGCTCCACTAAAAAGCAGCTTGAGGATTACCGGAAGAACCTTGACCGCGCCCACAGGATTCAGATTGACCTGGCTACTCAACGGGCGCGTGATGTCACTCGTGCAGGTGGTGATTCTGATAAAGACCCGGAGTACCAAAAATATCTAGCTGATGCGATTACCTATAAAAAGGCACTCAAAGGACTAGATGAGTTTGAAGCCGGCCGGATCAAGATAACCACCGATGCTGCCAATACACTCAAGGCAGTCAAAAATGGTGAACTCGAAAATCTAGCCGTCCAGCTGGCACGTGAGCAGCGCCTTTACGACAAGGCGAATGAACAGCTGCAGGCGGCTGTTGCTGCACGCCAGAAACATCAGGATGCATGGGCCAACAATAAAGCGGTAGATCCCGCCGCCAAGGCTGCTGAGCCACAAGGCGTTACCGACTATTACGACAGCCTTCAAAAAGCCCAGGCACTCGCGCGGGCCGCGCAGGATAGCCAGAAGACGGCTAATGCCACTGGCCTTGATGGCGACTTCCAAAAGGCCACTCGCGATGCGGCTGCGGCTGAAACAGCTTTTGGCCGTGTAATGGATGTCATTAATCAACTGCGTAGTGGCGGCAAGATCACTGAGGGTGAATTCAAGCTGTTCAATGATCAGGCTGGTCGTGCCCAGGATGGTTTGGATGCTGGTTTAGAAAAGAACGCTAAATCAGCCTTGCAAAAGGCCATGGAGCAGGTCGAGGCCATCAAAGCTGCAGTGGCCAATGTCCAAAAGCTGGAAATCCCGGTGGGTCTGGATGGCAAGCCCACGGTGACGGATCTACAGAGCATCCAGAACATGGTCCAGCAAGCGTCCAAGCTGAACCCAGTCAAGATTTCCACCGCGCTAGTCGGCCCAGATGGAAAGCTTCTGCAAGATGCCAGAAGCACCATTGGCTTAGCAGATAAGCCTCTATCCGAACTTAATCCAGGACCATCTACAGCAGGAAGCAGTGATAAGAAAGCGGCGCAGGCGACAGTCCCTGCCGAGGTCGATAAAAACGCGGCCCGCGCTGATGTTGGGCAGTTGCTGGGTGAAATGCAAAAAGTCGCTGATAAAAACCCGCTCAAGATTGCTGTGAACTACGTTCGGAGCGGGGCTGCATTTTCGGACCTTACTGCCGCAGCACAGAGCAAACTCAACCTTCCCGACATCCAGTCACACGCTGGCGGCGGTGCGATTTCTGGCCCCGGTACCGGCACATCGGACAGCATCCTCAGCCGCTTGAGCAATGGCGAATTCGTGGTCCGTGCAGCGGCGACAAGCTACTACGGCCCGGATCTGCTGCATGCCATCAACCAGATGCGCTTGCCGCGCTTTGCCACGGGCGGTGTCGTGGGCCAGCTGCCGGCAGTCAGCCGGGCGATATCGGCCATGCCATCCCTGCAGGCTAGCACCGGCAGTGCTGCCATGGGCCAGTCCGGTAGCCCACTCAATATCTGGCTACCTGGTGCAACCGACCCCATCACCGTGCAGGCCCCGGAGTCCTCCGTTAAACAGCTGCGCGATGCCGCGTTAAAACACAACCTCAAATTCGGCAAATAAACCATGAATGCAAATCGATATGCACAGTTTTTTGCACTGGATGGCCAGGTCATTCCAATCCGGGCCGGTCTGAAAGTGAACCAGACCTATGAACAGCTCGGTGGCCGCCAGCTGTTCCGGGCCCGCACCGGTAAGGCCAGGATGCAGAGCCACTGGACCAAGGTTAAAACCGTTCTGTCCGGCAGCGGCTGGAATGTCATGCCTTTTGCGGGCATTGATCAGACGGCAGTCCATACCCTGGACTGCGTGACCGCCCGTGCGCTGCAGAGCCATCTGCCGCTGCTTACCCTGCCGGCACTTCGCCAGGACATCCCGCCGCGTGGCTTTGCCGTGGTGGGTGGCGAACTGGTGCCGACGCATGCGGTGCTGGCCGGCACGGTGCTGACGCTCAATCCGGTCGCGGGTGCGGACAGCTATGTCTGCTGGTACTGGCCTCGCCTGACCGGCTATCTGACTGCCGTATCGGACCAGGGCGACCCGCGCAGCCTGAATTACACATGGTCGCTGACGCTGGAAGAAGCTTGAGATGATCAACGGCTCTGCCATCAATAGCGCACCGATCAATGCCTATGCTGCCAGCGGCAGTACGCCTCCGCCGAGTGCCAGCAAACTGTCGGTGCCGATTACGCTGGACGTATCGACGCTGCCAACCGGGTCGCTTTTCACTCCGATCAGCCTGGCAGTGCTACCGGTATCACTGCCGGCAGAAGGCTGGGATGTCCGGGTGCTGGTGGGCGGTGTGGATCTGTCCGGCCGGGTCGAGGGTGAGCTGGAGATTGAAGCCGAGGAAGGCGCTGCGCGTATCGCTTCAGTGGTGCTGAGCCTGGCTGCCGGCGACAGCCTTGCCAGCTTTGGTGGACAAAGCCTGGTGATTGATGTCCAGCCGATGATCGGTGGTGCCTGGGTGCGCCGCTTTACCGGCAAAGTATCCCTGCCACAGTTTGACCTTGAAGCCGGCCGTGTCACCCTGCACGGTACCGATAACCGCCATGAACTGCTGGCGCAATCCAGCCGCTCAGCCCTTGCGGCTATGATCGGTGGTTACTGGTCCGACCATGTCGGCAGCGAGGCAGCAAATAGCCTGCAGTATGCCGAAGGCCGACTTGAAACTGTTGCTGGCAGCTTTGATCTTGATGCCTACGGCAATCCACGGCTGACCGAGTGGGCCGGATCTGGCCAAGCTGCGACGGTGACCGACGACGATATCAAGGATGGTTCGCTTGAGGTCCGGCCGGTAGCGCTGAGCGATGTCACCAACCTGGTCACCAATGACCAGGTCGGACTGGGCGCAGTATCAACGACTAGCATTTGCGGGCTAATTCACGACAGTACAAACGACACCGGCAAATCGGCAACAGACAATCTGACCGCGAACGCTCGGCCGCTGATTGGCGGTACAGTTGAACCAGGTGCAACTGTCACCCTGACCATCGGTGGTCAGAGTGTGGTGACTACGGCATCCAGTGCAGGCTATTTTGCGGTACAGCCGCCGTATGCGCTGGCCCCCGGCATACATACCCCGCACATCACGGTGACCAGCAGCTGGACGTGGGAAGCATGGGGAACCTCATTCACCGTGGCCACGGCTGCCGAGGCGAACGAAGGGGCGGTATCGTCTGCAGCCAGCGAAAAAGTGGCCAGCACCGATTGCACGCTGGAATACCGCTACCCTCGCCTGCACCTTGCCGAAACGATTTACCAGTGGACGATGGGCATTTCATACCCGGAGCTGGTGCTCGGCCGTAATGGCCATGCCTTCATCCTCCCGGAGCGGTCGCTGTTCGAATCGGCCGCCAGCCAGTCCGGCTGGATCGTCGACAAAACGACTTACACATCACCCAAGCAAGGTAGCGCAGTCGTTGGCTATATCGACCGCAACGGCAATATCATCAACGGTGCCCCAGGTCCGGCCGCCGACGTCATTGAAATGCTGATCTTCAAGAACGAGTACACCGGAGACCCGGCATCCGATCCGCGCTGTGAGGCAGCAACGCTGTGGCTGCATCGGCGCATCGCTCAGCCGGTGACCGAGCGCTGGCGTGTCACGGTATCTGCGCCTGACTCTGTCTCGGCACTCGGCACCCGTAAAACCCAAGGGGCAACTGCGGCCGTCGACGCCACCAGCAGCTTTAATGCCGATGCCTGGGAGAAAGACCTCAAGGTCGAACCGGTCATCAAGGCCAGCACCGATTACACAAGTCTGCCGACTGTTTCACGCGCCGATATCGATGCCGCTCTGGTCTGCCTGGCAGCCAAGGCCCGTCGTCAGATACTCGCAAGCCACCGCGCTAGCCGGGTGACCTTCACGACCGTGGCCAGCGCAACGCTGGACCTGTCGCAGCGCCTGCAAGTTGACTCTGCTGACTTGCACGCTATCGGCAAAGTTGCCCGGTTTGTCGAGCGCTACGCAATCGATAGCGGCAGGGCTGAGACGGACATCGAGCTGGCCATCAGTGCGCTGGTGGGAGTCGGCACCGCCGAAGATGAGCCGCTGCAGAGTCCGTCCATTACCGGTGCGGCCAATCTGTCGCAATCGGCCACGGTGCCGGTCCCGAGCGCGTGGGAAGGACGAGGTGACCTGATCGCGGGCACATCCTGGACTACGGGTGCGACCGGTGACACGACTTCGCAATATCCGCGCTCGGTAGCCCTGACCACTAATGCTATCCATCCATACATGACCGACCCGATTGACCGCCCGATGTCTTATGAGATCAGTGTGGCCATACCGGTTGACCCTTTTGAACTGAGGTAGCTATGTCGCTCTCTTTTGCACTGTATTACGACGCCGCCCGAACCCAGCCAGTGACCCAGCTGGCGCTAGCTGGTATTAACGATGCCCTGGCCAGTCCACTCCAGCAGCGGCTGTATGTTGGCCCGGCTGCTGGCGTGCGGACAATGTCGACGGATGGCCAGCCGATCCGCTTATCTGTCGTCTCGACTGGCGACGTCCAGCCTGCCGCGTTTCGGCTGGCACTAACCCAAGCGGATCTCAGCAGCGCAGTGCCGGGTGCCGATCTGGCATTGGCTGCCCAACTGGATGACCTGGTCGCTATCTGGCTGCAGGTGGATTGTGCTGGTCTCAGCACGGGCTCTCATGCCGGCTTGACGATCAGCAGTAGCGAAGTGAAAGAGGTGTCGCTATGAGCGGGATGAGCAAGCAGGACGCCGACATTATCGGCAAGGCGCTGCAGCAGCCGGCTGCCTCAGCCAAGCGGCTACCGGCGCTGCCGGCGCGGGGAGGGATTCCCGGTGCCACTGCAAAAGGAACTCAGCCGGCTGGTACGGCGGGCAGCGGTGGGATTGACTCGCCGCTGACCGAGCAGTCCAGAAGCTACTGGCCGACTGTGCAGGCAGTCACGTCGGATGGGCTGCTGCAGATTGCATATCAGCCAATCAAAAGCGTTGTGATGAAAAATAAATCTGCCAGGGAGGTGGTGTTTAACTATGCCCAGCCTACCGCCTCCTGATCTTGGCGGCCCCCTGCCGCTGCAGATTAATCGCCTCGGACATGCCGTACACGGGCTGTGTAAAAACGGCACGGTCACCATGGCTAATGGCCTGCAGCAGGATGGCTATGCTTTCCCTGGGACAGGTTTTTGCTATGCCGTATCGGTGCCTGGCTTTGTTGCAGGTACCGATCCCGATGCCGCTACTGAACAGGCTGCCGGCCGCTACTGGTTGCCTTATGCCATCGTGTCGGGTGGGCAGCTGTATGGCCAGCAGCTGATGACTGAGCCCGGCTATCGCGGTGATGCTGCGGTATTCATGAGTTTTGGCACCAACCGGAATCTTGCGATCACCATCCCGGGTGGTGGCATAAAGGCAATCTGGTGGACGATCTGGCCGTCGCAACAAATACATAGTGTGACCGGTATTCCGGCAATCAATGAGCCGCTCTATTGGAAACTGTTGGACGTAGCTGGCCACCGTGCTGTGTTTGCGGCCAGCACGGTATTGGGTGGCGATAACATCGGCATGAAATTGTGGTCTGCAGAGTGCCGTTTTTTTGAAATGACGGTGACCTGGCCAGTCGGTGGCACGCCACAGATATCCATGGCAGAGCTGCCGAATACGAGCAGCCTTCCCACGCAGTTTAATAGCTTTACGGTCACTCAAGCTGTACCTGTAGAGGGCGGTGGACTTGAGCTACGGGACTATACGCAGCCCGCACGCTCCTGTGATGCGCAATACGGCATGACGGCCAATCGCTTAGCTATCCAGCCGATGGCAACCAACGTCACCGCTTATTACCCACATGATCATACCTATAGTCGCATCGTCGGCTATGCCTACCGGGATGATCAGCCACAGCCCATCACCTGCGAGGCCCATAGCGTTCTGACGCAAGACTATGCCTGTGTACCTTACTCCTACCTTGAAACCAAACTTTGGTCTGTACGTGTCAGCAACAAGGTGCATCGCCGGGTGACTACAAGGATCACGTTTGGGGGAGCAGAGGTCATCAGCGCCGTGTGGGATAAGGATATTTGGGACAGCTGGGTGGTCATGAGCGCGACTGGTGTTGATGCCGATAGTAATGGTAAGCCCCTGCTGGGCGGCGGCGGACTTAATTATGGGGATGATGCCGTTGTATGGATGGGGTGCTACTCACTAGCGCGGGATCTGCTGGTTGCAGCGTGGTCGGATAATGAGTCCGCAAAATGGCAGCTTGTCGATGTTGTGACCGGTCAGAAGCTGAACCAGGGGAGCCTCAGCGAGGCTCAGCGGTTGTCATTTCAGCAAGGGAACAAGTTTCAGTTTGTCTACGCCAGCAAACACCCGGTTACCGGGCAAGTTGCGGTCAGTGTTCCAGCTGCCGGCAGTACGCTTGCAGAACAGCTGTGTTGGGTTTAACGGGAGGTTTATATGTTTTCGATGTTTAATAACTCGGATGTGACGCTGGCCGGGCTGGATCAGCAGGCGTTTGGCAATGCCAGCAACTTTGTGGCCGCCGTTTGGCCGAATGCCAGCCCAACACGGGAAATGCTGGTAGGTCATACCGCGATGCGCGTAGCGATTGAAGCCATTGACGGAAGTCAGCGTGAAATCATTGAGCTGCGTGTATCAGAAGACCAGATCATCCGAGGTGCTGAGCCCGTCATGCTGGCTGGCAACTGGGTGGATCAAAATTCAATCAGCTGGGACGCTGTGCCATGCCGGGTGTTTGTGACGGTGACGGCCGCGATGTTGCAAGCCGCCATGGGTTATCCACACTGGGTCGGGGCAGGCATGTATCAGTCCAATCTGCAGATCGACTGGCCGGCACAATCCATTGATATCAGCGCATACGACAGCCCGGACCCGGTCTTTCTGATGCTGTCCCCTGATTCAATTTTTCCGGGTGACCGTTTCCGGGTGACCCTGGTTCGCAATGGCGGTAATCCAGTGCAGATTGGCGGTACCGCAGGCCGCTGGAAAAAGGCTGATGGCAGCGCAGTCAACTGGCCGACTATGGGAACTGGCGGCCTTGTTACATGGCACTTTGACGCTTTCCTGGACCGGATGAACTGCGTTGCCTACATCGTAAATGAAGTACGGATCGCAGCGGGTTAACCGAACCCTTTCCCCCGTTCCTCCTCAGCAGAAACACCGGACACTTGGCACTCAATGTCCGGTGTTTTGTTTTGAGAGGCCACTTTGCTCCCCTATGTCCGTAAAGACCCGCTAACCATCGTCCAGGGCTGCACTTTCTTGCATACATGGGAATGGATCGCGGGTGGCCAGCCTGTCGATCTGACTGGGGCTGAGTTCGAACTGGTCGCTAAAGCCAGCACAGATAGCAGCATCGCCCTGATCCATCTCACGACTAATAATGCCGGCATCACGGTGAGCGGCAATGCCATCAACCTGCGCATCGAGGAGGACATCACCCGCGCATACACCTGGCGTAATGCCGTTTTTGATTTGCGGGTGACGTGGCCCGGCGCAGAGCCGCGCAGGGTCGATCCATTCATGACGGGCCGGATTGAGGTCCGCCCAGGGGTGTTGGTATGACCGAGGTGATTGAACTGATCCCGACCCCGGTTCGAGAGGTGCTGGAGGTCGTTGTTACCGAGCGTGAAACGATTGTTGAAGTCGCCCGGCAGGGACCGCCGGGACCGCCAGGTGACGCAGGCTTTGATGTAGACCTCAACCTGATCTATCAGATCGCCAAACTCTAGGAGTGCAAATGTCTCTGCAAACACGTATTACCGAACTGGCTCAGAGCATCGCAGCTGACATCAAGTTGCTGAAGGCAAATCAGGGCAATTTGTCCGTCTTGAATACCACAGCCAAGAATAGCTTGGTTGCAGCTATCAACGAGGTGCTGCAGTTGGCCCAGGCGGCCGCAGGCGCTGCTGGCGCATCCATTGACGACACTGCCGCAAGCAATACCAAAACATACTCGTCTACCAAGATCACGGGGCTACTGGCTGATCTTAAAAATCAGATATTGGGTGGTGCGTCAGCTGCCTATGACACGCTACAGGAAATCGAAGCCAAGCTGGGGAGCGACGACACTGCCCTAGCCAACCTGTTGACCGCTGTCGGTAACCGGATCAGCTTTGCCGATGCCCAGTCACTGACGGCTGCGCAGCAGCTTCAGGCATGCACCAATCTTGGTATCGGTGATCCTACGACAGATTTTGTTGCCGCTTATACTGCAGCGAAGTCCTAAATGGCGGGCGTTACAGCAAAGGTCACTGCACTAGCGCAAGCAGTCGGTGCTGATATCAAGGCATTACTGGCGGCGGTTGCACTTAAAGCCTCAGTATCTAGCACTACGCCGGCTTCTCTTGCTGCTGCAGCATCTCCGGGTTCATCTACGGCAGCATCTCGTGCTGACCATGTTCATCCATATCCTAGTACCCTGCCTGATCTGAATATTACTGGCACTGCAAAGCTGGCAAGCGTCGCTCTGTACAACACAATTGTTGCAAATGTGTCCAGTGCCAGCTGGGTTAATGTGCCGCTTGATAGTGGTGGAAACGCCGCACTGGTCGCCGGCTACATTTATACATTCCGGCTAACTGTCCCCAGCACCGGGACCAATACTGGCGCTACGTATCAGGTCTACCAGACTGCAGCCTCGACATGGGTTGCCAGGTTGGTAGCCAACAACGGAACCGATTCAAATAAACCACGGCTGCAAGTTAGCTCCGGTGTTGTCAAAGTAAGCACAAACAATGTTAACCCATACAGCGTTTCGATAACCGTAGAAACCAGGGCCACTGGCAACGTCACGTTAGTGAACCCTGCCGTGCTGGGTATAGACGGGGTACTTTCGCACGACGGAGACGCAAGTGCGCTCTCTACTTCGGCAAGGTTTGTCAGCGTTGGCGCGGCGGCCAGTGCGTGGGGAAGTCAGAACTACGGAGCAGAGTTTCAAGGCGGCGCGGTAATTTCGCAATCTACCGGTGTGATGCAAGTAGCGCAGAACGCAGTTTTAACCGCCTCCGGCTGGGTGTACAAGTACAATACTTACGCAGCGCTGTATTCTGTCTATGGCGGCTGGCACTACTGGAACACTGCTGCGTCGGGCACTGCCGGTAGTGCTATTTCGTGGTCGTCACCGATGTCGCTAAGCTATGCCGGAAACTTGCTGATCGGGTACACAGCGGACAACGGAACCGACAAGCTGCAGGTAAACGGCACGGTGTACCACACGTCTCCGGCAAACCTGGACAATTCAAACAAGTCCGCTAATACAGCATGGGTGAACGCCAATGCGCTGTGCTGGTATAACAATGCCGCCACAGACTTTAATGCAATGCTGACTTCCGGAGTGTCGTTTACTTCCGCTACCACCAACAACCCCACTGGGGTTTCCGGCGGCATTTTGCTCGTAGAGAACAGCGGCGGCATCATCGCCCAGCAATTCTACACAATAACGTCCAACACCGTTTACACCCGCTCTAGCGCCAATGGGGGCAGTACCTGGACCGCGTGGAAGCAAGTAGCTACGACCGCAAGCCCCACTTTTACAGGCACCACGACAACAGCTGCGCTCAGCACGACTGGGCTTATTAGCGCGTCAGCAGGCTATATTGCGCTTTACGGTCCCGCTTCGTTACCGGCTCTTTCCACATCGATGCTGGCGGGGGAGATAACCGGCTGCTTGAACCAGTCCACCGATTACGGCGTGCTGCGGCTGTCCGCGGGCGGTTCGCTAACTTTGATCCAAAAAACAGCCATAGACTTGGTAGGCTACACTGGCGGCACTGATGGTCGTCAAATCGTTTTCTACACAGCTGGGGTGCGGGCCGGCTCGTTTAGCGCGAACGGTAATCTGCTGCTGAACACTACTACTGACAACGGAACTGACAAGCTGCAAGTCAATGGCCGTATATACAGTGCGTCAGGCATCGGCATTGCCGCGTACTATGACACAGTTCCTGCTCTTAGCAGCTCTCTCGTTACCGGCGAAATAACTGGTAACCCCAATGCTTCTGTAGGTTCGTACACCGCTGATTACGGTTTCCTCCGCCTGTCAGCCGGCGGCGGCACTACGCTGGCTCAGAAGGCAGCTATCGACCTACAAGGCTACGGAGCTACGGATGGTAGCCAAATCCGTTTCTACGCCAACGGAACGGAGTGCATGCGGATCAGGGTCGGTCGGGTGCTGATAGGAACCACGACTGACAACGGAACTGACAAGCTGCAAGTCAACGGCAGCGCGGCGACTTCCGCCGTGCGCTTTGCGGCATCGAATCCGACAGCTCCTGCCGCCGGCAGCGCGCTTACATACGGGCAGACGATAGCCGGCCGCACGCTCGACGCAAACCTGCCTAGCATGGGTCAGCGCGCCATATCACAAGTAGCCCAATGGGACCGCAAGATAGGTGGCTGGATTTCCGGCAATGTTGACTCCAGCGGCGTGTTCTCCGGCAACTTCCCGTCGCAGACTCGCGTCGGCACAGCAACGCCACGCACTGTCACAGCAGGAACCATGGTGGGTATGGCTACCCGGCTCGGCTATGCCAGCGCTACGACCGCCGGCTCATTGTCGGGCACATACACCGCGACAGCACAGTATGCGCTGGGCAATGGAAGTTATGGCGGGTTCCAGTTCACTTGGCGGCTGAATTTCTCTGATCCTGCGGCTGTGTCTGGGGCGCGTGCATTCGTGGGCATGTCCAGCAACGTGTCGCCGCCGACAAACGTAGAAGCAAATACGCTTACAAACTCTATCGGCCTCGCGCAGCTGTCCACCGACGCCACGCAGCTGTACATCGTGTACGGCGGCAGTGCGGCACAGACGGCAATCGCTTTGGGCATAGGATTCCCACCGATGGCTAGTACCGGCATCACTGGCGGCCCGATCTACGATTTCACGCTATACAGCCCGTCGAGTGCCAACGGTGTTGTGTACTACCGCCTTGAGCGCAGGGACACCGGTACTTTCGTGGAAGGGGCCGTAGGCCCAGGCACTGCCGGCACTACGTTGCCGGCTAACACGACACTACTCGCCCCTCGCGCATGGCGCTGCAACAACGCTACCGCGCTCGCAGTCGGGCTTGATATGCACTCTATGTATTCTGAGACGGAGTTCTGATGTACACGATCAATTTGAGTACGGGCGAAGTGACGCGGTTGTCGGACGGTAAAGTCGTGGCACCTTGCCAGTCTGTTGATGACCCGGACTATGCCGCTTATGCGGAGTGGGTTAATGCAGGCAACCAGCCAGAAGTGAGTGATTAGGTGGATTAATTTGCAGGGTGATTTGCACTGGCGGAAAAATTATCTAGTGCAAAAGTCTGCGCGAAACTGTGCAAAAGAATCCGCGCCGTTACACTAGCCAGTCTTACAAGTTACAGAAAAGCAAAAAGCCAGCCCCGCAGGGCTGGCTTCAAGTGCTTGACTTACATGGTGCCGGTAAGAGGAGTCGAACCCCCGACCTTCGCATTACGAATGCGCTGCTCTACCAACTGAGCTATACCGGCGAACCAACTTGGTAAAAAAGCCTTGAGTCTCTTATGAAGAAATTCAAGGCTTTTTTGAATCTGGTCGGAGTGAGAGGATTCGAACCTCCGGCCTCTACGTCCCGAACGTAGCGCTCTACCAGGCTAAGCTACACTCCGATTTGTGTTTTCGCGCATCAGCGCGAGAACAGCAATTTAACTCAAATCCAAGTATTTCACAATACTTTTGCGATATTTTTGGTCGGAGTGAGAGGATTCGAACCTCCGGCCTCTACGTCCCGAACGTAGCGCTCTACCAGGCTAAGCTACACTCCGCTTCCCACTAATATCTGCAATCTGTTGTCTGCTGCGCGGCCCGTTTCCGGGTTACAATCAGCGGCATCAGAGGACGCGCATTATGGAACAATTATGTGGTTTAAGCAACTATCTTTTTATCGCCTGACTTCCGAATCCATCCACGCAAGCGACAAACTGGCCGCCGCGCTGGAGAAAAGCCCCTTTCAGCATTGTGGCGGGCTGGACTGGTTTGCCGAAGGCTGGGTCGCACCTGCCTCACATCTGGACAGCCCGGTGTTTACCGCCCGCGATTGCCAGTTGCTGTCGCTCAAGCGGGAAGACAAGGTATTGCCCGCTGGCGTGATCCGCGATTTTGTCGAACAGAAAGTGCAGGAGATCGAGGATAAGGAGCTGCGCAAGGTTGGCCGCAAGGAAAAGCTGGCACTGAAAGAGCAGGTCACCGACGATTTGCTGCCACGCGCCTTTGTACGCAGTCATCGTACTACCGCCTATCTGGATTGCCGCCGCGGCTGGATGATGGTGGATTCGGGTACGGCCAGCAAGGCCGAAGCCCTGGTTTCCAAACTGCGCGAGGCCCTGCCCCCCTTCCCCGCCGCCCTGCCCCGTACCAAACTGGCTCCACATACGGCCATGACCGACTGGTTGGCAGCTGGCGAGGCACCTTACGGCTTCGAACTGGATGCCGACTGTGAGTTGAAAGATGGCAGCGAGAATGGCGCAGTCATTCGCTGCACGCGCATGGACCTGACCGCGGAGGAAATCCGTCAGCATATCGCGACCGGCAAGCAGGTGACCCGCGTTGGCCTGATCTGGCAGGAAAAAGTTCGTTTCATGCTGACGGATACCCTGCAACTCAAGCGCATCCAGTTTCTGGATATTCTGCAAGAAGAAGCCAGTCAGGCGGGTGATGACCGGGAAAGCCTGTTTGAAGCCACCTTCACCCTGATGAGTGAAGAGCTGGGGGAATTGGTAGAAGCCTTGATCGAAGCGCTTGGCGGCCTGGAAGACAGCCAGGCATCGCCTGCCCCGGCACCGGCACAGCACCTTGCGGCGCCGGCAGAGCATGGCAGCGACGAGAAGCTGCCCTGGGACTAAGCCCATCACATCCGGATTGACCAAGAGCCTGCGGGCTCTTTTTTTTTGATAGCACAAAACTAACAATCGATTAACAACAATCAATTTAACAAAACTATCAGTCATGACCATACTAAGCCCATCACCCTGCTACGGGATGAGCAGCAAAGGCTTGAACTTGACGGCTACTTTACTGCCCTAGCACTAGATAAGATTTTTCTTATCAATATTAAGGAATTATCCCAGTAACAAAGAACAGGTGATGCAGTACAAATTAGGCTATCAATCCAGTACACCGGGAGAACGTCATGCAAAACAATCAGACATGGCAGGAAGTCCTGCTCGACATGCTGGCCGCATTCGCAGGCTTGCAATAGTACGATCAGGTGCAATCCCTCTGGTAGCTGCCTGCCGGAGTCTGCCTTGAAAGTGCAAACGGGCACTATCCCCTGCACTGGATTCTTGAAAACCTCTATCTGTTCGCGGGAACACCCCGCAACAATCCATAACCCACGCAACAGGAGCAAGTGATGGCGAACAATAACGCAAGTTCTGCAGGCAAGTGCCCGGTCATGCATGGCGGAATGACCCAGACCAGCATGTCGAACATGGACTGGTGGCCCAAAGCCCTGAACCTGGACATCCTGCACCAGCACGACAGCAAGACCAATCCGCTGGGTGGTGGTTTCAGCTATCGCGAAGAACTGAAAAAGCTGGATGTTGAAGCACTGAAAAATGATATCAAGGCCCTGATGACAGACAGCCAGGACTGGTGGCCGGCTGACTGGGGCCATTATGGCGGACTGATGATTCGCATGGCCTGGCACGCGGCCGGCACTTACCGCATTGCGGACGGCCGTGGCGGCGCCGGCACCGGCAACCAGCGTTTTGCCCCCCTGAACTCCTGGCCCGACAACGGCAACCTCGACAAGGCCCGCCGCCTGCTGTGGCCGATCAAGAAAAAATACGGCAACAAGATCAGCTGGGCCGATCTGATCGTGCTGGCCGGTACCATGGCTTACGAGTCCATGGGCCTCAAGTCCTATGGTTTCGCCTTTGGCCGCGAAGACATCTGGGGCCCCGAGAAAGACATCTACTGGGGTTCGGAAAAGGAATGGCTGGCCCCCAGCGGCAGCGAAGGCAGCCGCTACTCCGGTGAGCGCGATCTGGAAAACCCGCTGGCCGCCGTCATGATGGGTCTGATCTATGTAAACCCGGAAGGCGTGGACGGCAAGCCCGATCCGCTCAAGACCGCCTATGATGTGCGTGTCACCTTTGCCCGCATGGCGATGAATGACGAAGAAACCGTAGCCTTGACGGCTGGCGGCCACACCGTCGGCAAGACGCACGGCAACGGCGATGCCAGCAAACTGGGCCCCGCTCCCGAGGGTGCCGAGCTGCAAGACCAGGGGCTTGGCTGGCTCAACCACAGCAGCCGTGGCATTGGCCGCGATGCCGTCACCAGCGGCCTGGAAGGTGCCTGGACTACTCACCCGACCCGCTGGGACAACGACTACTTCGACATGCTGCTCAACCATGAGTGGGAGAGCCGCAAGAGCCCGGCAGGCGCCTGGCAGTGGGAACCCACCAATGCCAAGCCCGAGGCTTACCCGGCCGACGTGGAAAACGACCCGTCCAAGCGTACCCGCCTGATGATGACCGACGCCGACATGGCCATGAAGATGGACCCGGTCTACCGTGCCATCTGCGAACGCTTCCAGAAGGACCCGGCCTACTTCTCGGAAGTATTCGCCCGCGCCTGGTTCAAGCTGACGCACCGTGACATGGGCCCGAAGGCCCGCTACATCGGCCCCGATGTGCCGCAGGAAGACCTGATCTGGCAAGATCCGGTTCCGGCCGGCCCCACCGGCTACGATATCGACGCCGTCAAGGCGAAGATTGCCGCCAGCGGCCTGAGCTTGGCCGAAATGGTCAGCACCGCCTGGGATAGTGCCCGCACCTTCCGCGGTTCGGACAAGCGCGGCGGTGCCAATGGTGCACGTATCCGCCTGGCTCCGCAAAAGGACTGGGCCGGTAATGAGCCGGCGCGCCTGGCCAAGGTGTTGGCGGTATTGGAAAAAATCGCCGCCGAATCCGGTGCCAGCGTGGCTGACGTGATTGTCCTGGCCGGTAATGTCGGTATCGAGCAGGCCGCCAAGGCTGCAGGCCATGCCATCACGGTGCCATTCGCACCCGGTCGTGGTGATGCCACTGCCGAGATGACCGATGTCGAGTCCTTTGATGTGCTGGAACCGCTTGCCGACGGTTTCCGTAACTGGCAGAAACAGGATTACGTGGTCAGCGCCGAGGAAATGCTGCTCGACCGTGCACAGCTGATGCGCCTGACCGCCTGCGAAATGACCGTACTGGTGGGTGGCCTGCGCGTGCTGGGTACCAATCATGGCGGCAGCCAGCACGGCGTGTTCACCAACCGTGTCGGACAATTGACCAATGATTTCTTTGTCAATCTGACCGATATGGCCAATACCTGGAAACCGGCTGCGCACAATCTTTACGAGTTGCGTGATCGCAAGAGCGGCGCCGTCAAGTGGACCGCAAGCCGTGTCGATCTGGTATTCGGCTCCAACTCGGTGCTGCGCGCTTACGCCGAGGTGTATGCGCAGGACGATGCCCAGGAGAAATTCGTCAAGGATTTCGTCGCAGCCTGGACCAAGGTGATGAATGCAGATCGCTTTGATCTGAACTGACCGTCCTGACGCACGGCGCGTCATCACGAACAGGCCAACCCAACCGGACAGCACATGCTGTCCGGTTTTTTTTACAGCCTATCCGCTTTTCAGGCAGGTCCTGCGGGCGCCGGCACCTGTCCTGTCATTGCCAAAACAAATCGCGAATTTTAAAAGATTAATTTTACTTGAGAATTATTCTCATTAAAATGACATCATTAATTGGGAGAACCGTATGAAACAACTGCACACCCCATTACAGCGCAGCCGTTTGCGCCTGATGACCCGCCGACTGCTTGGCCTGGCCATCGTCTGCGCTGGTTGGGCCCTGATACTGCAGCCAACAGGGCACCACAGCATGGCGAAGCAGCCTGTTGCCAGTCACCCGGCTTAGCATGAGCAACGGTGGCTGCTCCGTGGCGCGCCAGTGATGCCGGGTGAACCGGGCCTGCGGCAGGCTTATGGATGCCTGGGAAACTGCGCCGGCTCAGTCGTTTTCACCTAGTCGCAGGCTGCCCGGCGGAATGCGCGACAAGCGCTTGGCCTGGGCCATATCCAGCCGCACAAGGCTGGCAAACTATTCACCATTGGTAAACAATATAATGAGAAATTCACGGTTTTTTTAACAGGGAAAGCTGGTTAAGCTGTTTACATGGCAATCACTGCAGGCAATACCACCATGACCACGCGACAACCCGCCCTGTTTATTTCTCATGGCGCCCCGACGCTCCCCATCGAGCACAGCGCCACCCGTGACTTTCTGCAGCAGCTTGGGCAGCAGCTCCCCCGCCCACGTGCCATCGTGGTACTGTCCGCCCACTGGGAAAGTACGCTGCCCATGGTCAATCTGGCTGAGAAACCGGGCACACTGTACGACTTTGGCGGCTTTCCGCCCATTCTCTACACCCTGCGCTATCCTGCCAGCACCGATCTGACCCTGGCCGCAGAGGCGACGGACCTGTTGCGCCAGTCTGGCTTCCGTGTGGGCAGCACCGATCAGCGTGGCCTGGACCACGGCATGTGGACACCATTGATGTTGATGTATCCGCAAGCGGATATTCCCCTGGTCATGGTGTCGCTACCGCATGCGGCGACAGCCGACACCTATTACCGGATGGGGCGCGCCTTGCGCGCACTGCGTGATGATAATGTGATGATTGTGGGCTCGGGCAGCTATACCCATAATCTGTGGCAGCTTGGCCGCGATGGCAGTGCCCCGCCCTCTTGGGCCGAAGATTTTGCCCAGTGGATGGACCATGCCTTGAGTGATAACCGGCCGCAGGACATCCTCAACTGGAAGCAGCTGGCACCGCACGCCCGTGAAAACCATCCCAGCGACGAGCATTTCAATCCACTGCTGGTAGCCATGGGGGCGGCATCGGATGATACGCCACCGCACAAGCTGCACGATGACTGGCGCATGGGCTCATTGTCCATGGCCTGCTGGCGCTTCGACTGACATGCAGCAGGGCCATCTTCAAGATGGCCCTGTTACTGTCCAAGTACGCTTCTCAGCTCACAGCGTTTTCAATTTGCCACGGAAATCATCCAGCCGCTGGTATCCCTTGTGCGCCATCAACGCCCGCAATTCATCCAGAATGCGGGCAAACGCCCCTTCGCCTTCTTCGTACAGGCAGGTGCCGATCTGTACCGCCGTCGCTCCGGCCAGGATATGCATGAAGGCCTCACGACCACTGTTGATACCGCCACAGCCCACCACATGCTTGCCAGGCAACAGGCGGTAAAACTCACGGACATTGGCCAGCGCCGTCGGCAATACATAGCTGCCCCCCAGACCACCCAGCCCGTCCTTGGGCTTGATCACCACGCTTTCACGCTCGACATCGATCACCAGGCCATTGCCGATGGAGTTGATGCAGGTGACAAAGCGCAATGCGGGGAAGGCATTGAGCACGGCGGCCATCCGGGCAAAATGCACCGGATCGAAATACGGTGGCAACTTGACGCCGAACGGGCCGTGGTAGACACGCGCCATCTGCGTCAGCGCCTCATGACAAGCCTGGAAATCGTAGCCCAGCTGTGGCTTGCCCGGCAGATTCGGGCAGGACAGATTGACTTCCGGCAAGCAGGGTAGCTGCGCAGCCGCCAGATCACTGAGCATGTCCAGGTTCTCCTGCAGCGTCATGCCGGAGAGCGACAGGAATAGCGGCTTGCCTGCGGCATAGGGATAGCTGCGCGCATAATCCAGGTAATAAGGATAGCCAGCATTGGGCAGCCCCATGGAGTTGATGCTGCCCAGCGCTGTCGCACAATAGCGTGGCTCCGGATTACCTGTACGCGGCTGCGGCGTGCAACTCTTGGTGATCACTGCAGCGGCCGCCGAGGTGCGCACTTGCTCCAGTTCCGCCACACTGCGGCACATGACGCCCGAGGCGTTATACAGCGGATTGGCCATGGCAAGACCAAGCCAGGAGACAGACAGGTCGACATGCATGCCTTGGATTTCCCGACAAAACAAAAAACGCAGTCTGCGCCAGGCACCGCAGGGTCGCTCTGCGCCACATCAAGCCACCATGCAATACGACCACCGCAGCGCGCCTTGCCCGGCCGTCTAGCGCAATAGATGCAGGCCCTGATAGAAGGCAAAGCAAAGCAGCCAGGCCAGCAGGACCGACCAGCCGACAGAGAGCGCGGTAAAGCTGCGGCTTCTGGACTCGCGCCGTATCGCCGCCACGGTGGACAGGCAAGGCACATACACCAGGGTAAAGATCAGGAAACTCATGGCCGAGGCCCAGTCCAGATGGTGTAGCAAGGCGGCCCCCAGGCCGGCCTCCGGCACGCCATAGATCACCGCCAGGCCGCCCAGCAGGATTTCCTTGGCGACAAAGCCCACCAGCAGGGCCACGGCCAGTTCATGCCTGATGCCGATGGGGTCCAGCACCGGAGCCAATACCGTACCCAGCATATCGGCCAGCGTCTTGTTATCACCAGCCGGGATATGCGAAACCAGCCACACCAGCACCACCCCCATCAGGATGAAGCTGGAGGCCAGTTCGAGAAAGGCACGTACCTCGCCCACCGCCCGGATCAGCATGTGACGCATACCCGGCAGGCGATAAGGCGGCAGCTCCAGCAAAAACGCCTCATTGCCCCGATAACGATGTTTGAACACCCAGGCCGTGAAAATGGCGACCACGAAACTCAGCAGGTATAGCAGCAGCAAGACCCACGGCGCCTGATGCGGAGTGAACAGGATGCCGGCAAAAAACACCACCACCTGCAGCCGCGCCGAACACAGGGAAAAGGGGACGATCAGCATGGTGAGCAGGCGTTGCTGGCGCTCGCGCATCACCCGCGTACCCAGAATGGCCGGCACATTGCAGCCAAAACCCATCAGCTGCATGACAAAACCACGGCCATCCAGCCCCAGCCTGGCCATGAAGGCATCGGTCAGATAGGCCGCGCGCGCCAGGTAGCCACTGTCCTCCACCAAGGCCATCAGGATGAAAAACACGAACAGGATGGGGGCAAAAGTGAGCACGGTGGACACCCCTTGCCAGACGCCCTCCAGTAGCAGGCTCTGCACAATGGCAGGCAAAGGAGCAAGCCAGTGCTGCAAGGCCGCTTCCTTGAACCAGTCCAGCCCGTCGCCCACCCATCCTTGCAGTGGCGTGCCGATCTGATAGGTCAGATTGAACAGCAAGGCCATGCAGGCGAAGAACAGCGGCAAGCCCCAGCAGGAGTGCATCAGCCAGGCATCGACTTTTTCCGTGATGCCCGCCGGCAGCACGGCAGGCAAACGCCAGCACCCGGCCAGCAGTGTCCGCGCCTGCATGATGGCCTGCTGCGTCTCCGGCACGCGCTCCAGCTGGGCATGACTGGCAACCGCAGCACTGGCAGCCTGGCGGTTCAGCGCCTCCAGCAGCGCAGGCCAGCCCTCCATGCGCTTGGCCGACACCAGCACCACCGGCACACCAAGGCGCTGACGCAACAGCGGCAGATCAAGCGAAATCCCCAGCAGCCTGGCTTCATCCGCCATATTGAGCACCACCACGGCAGGCAGGCCGCTGGCCAGCACCTGCAGCGCCAGTGGCAGCTGGCGGTCCAGCTGGGCGGCATTGAGCAGCAGGATGGCCGCGTCAAATGCGGTGCTCATCAAGACATCGCGCACGACTGCTTCATCGTCGCTATAGCCGGTCAGGTCATTCACCCCAGGCAAGTCGACCAATTCCACCATCTTGCCGCCCAGCAGCAGCCGCGCGCTGGTGAGCTCGACCGTGAGCCCGGGCCAGTTGCCAACCCGTTGCGACATGCCGGTCAGGCGATTGAATACCGTGGACTTGCCCGTATTGGGCAGGCCGAGCAAGGCAAAACGCTTCATTCCGCCACCCGTACCAGGATCAGACTGGCCAGACTGCGACGCAGCAAAAAGCGCGTACTCCCCACTTCCAGCACCAGCGGGCCACCAAAGGGGGCGCTGCGCATCAGGCTGAAATGACTGCCGGGAATCAGCCCGAACGCCGCAACACGACGGAAGGCCTCGTCAGACAGATCCAGGCTGTCCACCACGCCCTTGCACCCCAGTGGAAACTTGTCGAGTGACAACATCTTGCATACCCAATAACGCGAATAGTTTGCATTATTATAAGTAAAAGACCTTTCTCCCGATAAGGCTTCCTGGCCGGCATCTGCGCAAGGTTTGCGCAACATCAATGGCCAGCAAGCCCAAGCCATTTGCCGGCATCGGCAAAACATGACGAGATATGGCCCTGCCGGGTCATACCGTTTAGAATCGGTGCCATCTAAATTTCTGTAACGGACCCCCGACCATGAGTATCAAATCCGACAAGTGGATCCGCCGCATGGCGCAGGATCACAACATGATCGAGCCGTTTGAATACAACCAGATCAAGAATATCAACGGCGAGAAGGTGATTTCCTTCGGCACCTCCAGCTATGGCTACGATATTCGCTGTGCCGATGAATTCAAGGTATTCACCAATATCAACAGCACCATTGTCGACCCGAAAAATTTCGACCCCGATTCTTTTGTCGAAGTCTCCGGCAAGGGTTACTGCATCATCCCGCCCAACAGTTTCGCCCTGGCCCGCACAGTGGAATATTTCCGTATCCCGCGATCGGTACTGACCGTGTGCCTGGGCAAATCGACCTACGCGCGCTGCGGCATCATCGTCAATGTCACCCCCTTCGAACCGGAATGGGAAGGCTATGTCACGCTGGAGTTTTCCAACACCACCCCGCTGCCGGCCAAGATTTATGCCAACGAAGGCGTGGCACAGGTGCTGTTCTTCGAATCCGATGAAGTGTGTGATGTGTCTTATGCCGATCGTGCGGGCAAATACATGGGCCAGGTTGGCGTCACCCTGCCCCGCCCCTGATGGTCGCCTTGCGCGACAAGCCGCTACGACAAGGACAGCCCAGGCTGTCCTTTTTTATTTCATCAGCATGAAAATCTGTCGGGCAATTTCCGCTGCCTGTTCTAGGATGAACTGTGGCTTATCCGTTTTCAGCAGCAAACCCAATACAGCACATGCTTTCTTCTTGGGACGTCGCGGTTCCCCCTTGCCGTAACGTCCCTTTTTTTATGCCGCAATAATACATATGTCATTTTTATTCAATATTCTCATTCTATGGAAATAGTTTGCTGCTTTGGCCATGACAGGGCAGCGCAAGAGACCAGGCACATAAAGAAACAGGGCCGGCAAAGCCGGCCCTGCTACTCCCTCATTCCCCGGTGACCCCGTTGTTGTCTCCCGACTAGATGACCTCGCTTGCCTTGTGGCAAGGATCTTCCAGCAAAATCCGGGCATTTTCCGCCAGTTGGTCCAGATCTTCGTCCAGATGTTCCTGCATATCCAGCAAGGCCGCCTTCAGCACCATGGCAGCCAGTGCCGCCTGGTCGCCACTGAACACATGGGCCAATACGCGCAACTCACGGCAGGCATGCAGATCCAGCGGTACTTCCAGTGTACGCACCACATCGACCCGTGTTACGGCTTCAGTGGTCATGCCCTTGCTGCGGCAGCTTTCCAGCTCGCACAGCAAGCCTTTCAGAGCGAGTCCCATTGCCATCTCCTTTCACCCACACTTTAACGCTAGCTGGGCTCCCCCCAAAAACCAAGCGACGGCAGACAAGATATTGACTTGAAACAAAATATTCATCTGCCATTGCCAGCAATCGGGCTAGCCGCGGCCGCGGGGCTGCGCTGAAGGGATCACCGTAGTACGGGCGTGCCGGCTACTGCCGCATTGAAAAACCCTCCAGCACATTCACCGCATTCAGCCCGATGGGCTCCACCGCATACCCACCCTCCATGCAGAAAGCGGTAGGCAGTCCCAGCCCGCCAATCTGCTCACCCAGCCGTAGAAAGTCGGTGCTGGCCAGGGAAAAGCGCGAGATCGGATCGCCTTCGAAGGTATCCACCCCCAGCGACACCACCAGCGCATCCGGGGCATAGCGCCGGATTTCACCCAGCGCAGTGTCCAGCGCGGCAAACCACAAGGCCACGCTGGACGCAGCCGGCAGCGGAAAATTGTAGTTGTAGCCCAGGCCGGCCCCCTCGCCATGCTCGTCGGCAAAGCCGAGAAAGAAGGGGTATTCGGTGGCCGGATCGCCATGAATCGACAGGAACAACACGTCATCCCGCTGGTAGAAGATATCCTGCGTGCCATTGCCGTGGTGATAGTCGACATCCAGCACGGCCACCCGCTTCGCACCGCGATCCAGCAGGCTTTGCGCTGCAATGGCGGCATTATTGAAGAAACAATAGCCACCACAGTAATCACGGGCAGCATGATGGCCCGGCGGCCGGGTGAGGGCGAATACGCCGCGCTGGCCCGCCGCCAGCTGATCGACGGCCGTCAGTGCCACATCCGCCGCGGCCGTGATGGCCGGCCAGGTGCCGGCGGTCAGCGGCGTGCCGCAGTCCATCGAGTAATAACACAGCTGCCCTTCCACATGCTGCGGGATGGCCGCGCGCAGACGGCGGATCTGCCACATTTTGGGCAAGGCGTCGTAGTCGCGCCCCATGGCCGTCCAGCGTTGCCAGGCAGTTTGCAGAAATTCGACATAGCCGGCATCGTGCACGCGCAGTACCGGTGCCAGCCCGTGCGCGACCGGCTCGATCACCGGGCCAAGATCACGTGACCTGACTTCCTGCAATACCATGTCGGCACGCGAGGGATTTTCGAAACAAGGCTTGAGGGTGCCATCGATCAGCTCGGCCTTGCCGTGCTGCAGGCGGTGTGTGTCGCTATAGATGGTCAGCATGGGAATATCCGGCAAGCAAAAGCCCCATGCTGGCGCGATGGGGCGATGGGGTCAACCATGACCGGGCGATGATTTGCCCGGGCGCAATACTGTTTGCTCAACCTTCTTCGGCATCGCCATCCACATAGAACCAGCGACCGTCTTCCTTGCGAAAGCGGCTGACTTCATGCAGCCGCTGTGCACGACCGTTGACTTTGTAGCGGGCGACAAACTCCACCACACCGGCGTCGTCCTCGGCACTGCCCGCCTGCGTGCTGAGCACGTCCAGCGCCAGCCATTTGACGAAGCGCTCTTCGCGCGACAAGTCCAGCTCTGCCGGACGGGTGGAGGCGTGCCAGCTGGCCAGCAGATAATCGGCATTATTCATGGTGTAGGCCGCATAGCGGGAGCGCATCAGGCTCTCGGCCGTGGGAGCCTGCTGGGTGCCATCGATATAGCGGCCGCAACAGTCGGCGTAAGAGGCCGTCAGGCCACAGGGGCAGGCACTGGAATGTTTCTTCTTGCTCATTGCTTTATCAGCCCAGGGCGGGCAATCCATAGAGTTTCAACAGAAAATTGGTAAATACCGGCGCTGGCGGCTTGGGCTGCAGCTTGGGCCAGCGACGCAGCCATTCGCGCAAGCGCATTTCCATGCGTGCTTGCGACTCTTCCTGCGTCAGCCGTCCGGCATCGCGTTCCACCGCCAGGTAGCGATACATGGCAAAGCTGTTGTCATCAACCAGGTTGGCACCAATCAAGCGCAGGCGATAGACATTGAGCTGATCGGCCGCCGCCACGCGGCTCAGCTCGCCGCTTTTCACCTTGCCAGCCAGGCGACTGGCTTCCCTGAACAGCAAGTCCTGCTTGCTGTCAGGCTGCGGCTGGGCCTGCACCGGTCGAGCAGGTCGCACCCCGGTTTGCGGGGCTGCCGGTTGTTGCAGCAAGCTGCAGGCAGACAACACCAGCGACATGCCGGCTACCCGGCTAAGCACTTTGAGAGTGGAATGCATGGGCGGTAGTGTAGCGGATGTGGAGGCAGATTGGACAAAATACGCCGGCTGGCAGTTCGCTGCCGGCGGCCCCCACATGACAAAACCGGCCGGGCAGTGACTGCGCGGCCGGTGAGATGGCGAGGAAGGCTGAGCAGAAACGATCAGGCCAGATGTTCGAACAGCGGTGTCGACAAATAACGCTCGCCAAAGGAAGGAATGACCACCACGATCAGCTTGCCGGCGTTTTCCGGGCGCTTGGCCAGCTGAATGGCCGACCACACGGCGGCACCGGAAGAGATGCCGACCAGCACGCCTTCCTGGGTCGCCACCGCCCGTGCCGTGGCAAAGGCATCATCATTTTTGACGCGAATGATTTCGTCGTAAACCTCGGTATTCAGAATGGGCGGTACAAAACCGGCACCAATGCCCTGGATGGGATGCGGGCCCTTCGGCCCACCCGACAGCACCGGCGACGCATCCGGCTCCACCGCCACAATCTGCACACCCGGTTTGCGGGCTTTCAGCACTTCACCGACACCGGTAATGGTGCCGCCAGTACCAACACCAGCCACGAAAATATCCACCTGACCATCGGTATCGCGCCAGATTTCTTCAGCCGTGGTATTGCGGTGGACTTGCGGGTTGGCTGCGTTTTCGAATTGCTGCGGCATGAACCAGCTGTCCGGATTTTCTTCGACCAGCTGACGCGCCTTGGCAATGGCACCACCCATGCCATCCGGCCCCGGAGTGAGGATCAGTTCCGCACCGTAGGCTTTCAGCAGCTGGCGACGCTCGCGGCTCATGGTTTCCGGCATGGTGATCACCAGCTTGTAGCCACGCGCGGCGCAAACCATGGCCAGGCCGATGCCGGTATTGCCGGAGGTCGGCTCGACGATGGTCGTGTGCGGCCCGATCTTGCCAGCCTGCTCGGCAGCATCGATCATGGCCACCGCGATACGGTCCTTGACGCTGTGCGCCGGATTGAAAAACTCCAGCTTGGCGACCACGGTGGCGACGCAGCCATCGGTAACGCGGTTCAGTTTGACCAGAGGGGTATTGCCGATCAGGTCGGTTACGGTATTGGCGATACGCATCGTCTTATTCTCCCGGGCAACATTAATGCAAGGTTTAATAACGCTTATAATATATGAGCGCTCAGAAAACTCTAATAGTGTTTACTTCTATTCAATGAACCAACTGGTCCCACATCCATCATGCCGACCCAGGAAGAGCTGATTCCCTTGAGCGGCTGGCGCCGCAAGCTGTACATCATCATTTTTGAGGCAGACACCCGCAGCGGCCGGCTGTTCGATCTGGCGCTGATTGTCAGCATCGTCCTGTCGCTGCTCACCGTGATCCTGGAGAGTGTGGCCAGCATCCGTCAGCAATGGGGCCCGCAATTAAAGATTCTGGACTGGCTGTTCACCATTCTGTTCACGTTGGAATACCTGCTGCGTCTGGCCTGCGTCCACAAACCGCTACGCTACGCCCGCAGCTTTTTCGGCGTGGTCGACCTGTTGTCCATCCTGCCGCTCTACCTGGGCCTGTTCATTCCGGAAAGCCGCTTCCTGGCCGATATCCGCGTGCTGCGGCTGCTGCGCATGTTCCGCATTCTCAAGCTCACCCGCTACATGGGCGAGGCACGCGAGCTGAAACGGGCCATGCTGGCCAGCCGGCGCAAGATCATCGTGTTTCTCGGCACCGTGGTACTGCTGGTCATCATCCTGGGGACGCTGATGTATGTCATCGAAGGCGAAGCCAATGGCTTCACCAGCATTCCGGTCGGCATTTACTGGGCCATTGTCACCCTCACCACCGTCGGCTTTGGCGACATCACCCCCAAGACACCATTGGGCCAGGCATTGGCCAGCCTGGTGATGATTACCGGCTATGGCATCATCGCCGTGCCCACCGGCATCGTGACGGCAGAAATCGCCCGCGGCGCATCGCCCACCCCAACGGACAAGCAGTCGGCCACCCGCCTCTGCCCCCATTGCTTCAGCGAGGGGCATGATTGGGATGCGCGCTTTTGCAAGCATTGCGGCGGCACACTGCCCAGACCAGCCAGGGGCGAGGTCAGCTAACGTACTGCTGAAGGTTAGGCGGCGGCCCGGGCGGCCAGAATGGTGCGCGCCACTTGTTCGGCCAGTTGGGCCAGCCGTTGCGGAGCTTCCTGCATCGCGCGATCCAGCGACATCGGCCGGTTGCACAGGGAATAACAGCCGTCAAAACTGCCAGCCAGCGCCCCTTGCTCGTCGGCGATGACCGCACCGGACAGCAGGCTGACCGGCACACCGGCCGCGCGTGCCAGTGCAGCCACACAGGCCGGAGCCTTGCCCGCCAGTGTCTGGCTGTCGCTGCGCCCTTCCCCGCTGAACACCCAGTCGACCCTCTGCAGGGCTGCCGCCAGGCCAAGATGGCGCGCCACGGCCTGCGCCCCCGATTGCATGCGCCCACCCAGCAACAGCATGGCATAGCCCAGCCCACCGGCAGCACCACTGCCGGGCAGGTGCCGGGTATCTCGCTGCAAGCGGGCATCCAGCAGCTGCGCAAAATGGGTGATCTCGCCATCGATGCGGGCGATATCCGCCGCAGCCACGCCTTTTTGCGGGCCGAAGACTGCGGTTGCCCCACGAGGCCCACTCAGCGGATTATCCACATCCGACCAGATTTCCAGCTCGACATCGGCAAAAGCCTGCAGCAAGCCATCGGCGTCCAGCGTGAACAACTGCGACAAATCCTGCAGTGCGCCGTCCAATCGTTGCCCCTGGGCATTGAGTAACTGCAGACCAAGCGCCGCCAGACACGCCGCCCCACCATCATTGGTACTGGAGCCGCCCAAGGCTACTGCGATACGCCGCTGCCCCGACTGCAACAAGGCTGCCAGCATCTGGCCAACACCACGGCTGCTACGTTGCGCCACCGGGCTGTCTCCCGCTTCGGGCAAGCCGATGATGCGCGCCACCTCCAGCACTGCGGTTCCATCCGGCAACAGCAAGCATGGAGCCATGATGGTGCCACCCGTGGCATTGCACACCGGAAACTGCAGCCACTGGCCGCCAACAGCGGCATACAGGGCATCCTGCGTCCCTTCGCCGCCATCGGCCATTGGACGAAGCAGGCACTCCGCCTGCGGGTCGGCGCGTTCAATGCCACGCTGCATCGCCTCTGCCACCGCAGCGGCCTCCAGCGAGCCTTTATAGGAATCCGGTGCAAGCAGCCAACGCATGGGTCATCCTCCAGCGGAAAATGGACAACATAAATGCAAAACCCCTCCTTGCCAAGGCAAGAAGGGGTTGGTAACGGGGGCGAATGAACGCTTATTCTGCCGACTGGCCTTCTGGCGCCACCGGCGTCGCACTGGCTTCTGGTGCAGCAGCGGCTTCAACTGCCGGTTTGGGTGCCGACATCAGCTGGGCAGCCTTTTTCTCTTCAGCAGTCACTTCGCCGCTCGGTTTGCCGGCCAGGTCGAAACGCTTGCCGCCACGCGCCAGCGACTTGACATAGCGCGGCTTGCGGCAGTGATTGGCCACCACACGGGAAATCAGCGTGGCATCGAATTGCGGCAAGGCAGCAATCAGGCTCTCATGGATGCCCAGAGCCAGCGGACGGAACTGACGAAACACTTCGAACTTGCTGTAAACATGTTCCGCAATCATTTCTGTCTGTTTTTTCTTCGACAGACTCTGCACTGCGGATTTGAGAGCAGCACCCAGTGCCGTTTCGGTATTTGGCTTCATGAACTTCTATCTAGATCCAGTGATGCTTTTCAATGACAGGCAAGCCTGCCAGACGGGGTGACGGTATACAACCCGTCGCTAGCACAGCCTGTCATCATCTCCATGACGCTGCTGCGCCCTGTATGGTAATGCAGCTTGCAAGCGCGTGCCAGCAAAAGCCGGCATCGACCAACTGGTCTGCTAGCCATGTGGCTCGAACAGTGTAACGGTGTTGGTGCGCCCAGCCGGGGTCGAACCGGCACAACCGAAGTCGAGGGATTTTAAGTCCCTTGCGTCTACCAATTTCGCCATGGGCGCACCGAGTGGCGGATTATGCCAGCACTCTGCCGCAGAGTCACCCTTTGCACGCGCAATTTCCCTTATCCAACAGCACAAGCCGTGCATGACTTGCTGCTATTGGCCGCTTTGCGCGAAGATGGCTCTCTTAATACAGCGCAGCAACCCTGTTCTTAGGACGGGTCGCTGCCCACTACCTATCTTGATCGCTACCAAGGAATTGCCGTCTCATGTTCGAACATGTCGAAGCCTATCCCGGCGACCCCATCCTGACCCTGGTGGAAACCTTTCATGCCGACACCCGCAGCCAGAAAGTAAACCTGGGCATCGGCCTGTACTATGACGAAGAGGGACGCATCCCTCTGCTCGACTCCGTGCAACAAGCGGAAGCAGCCCGTGCAGCATCTCCCGCACCGCGTCCTTACCTGCCGATGGAAGGCGCCGCCAACTATCGCAGCGCCGTGCAAAAACTGTTGTTTGGCGCGACACACCCGGCACTACAGCAACAACGCATCGCCACCATTCAGACCATCGGTGGCTCCGGAGCGCTGAAAGTGGGCGCGGATTTCATCAAACGCTATTTCCCGCACAGTGAAGCCTGGATCAGCAAGCCCAGCTGGGATAATCACCGCGCCATCTTTGAAGGTGCCGGGATCAAGGTGCATGACTATCCTTACTACGATGCACACAGCGGTGGCCTCTTGTTCGATGACATGCTGGCCACGCTCAAGCAATTGCCCGCGCAAAGCGTGGTCTTGCTCCACCCCTGCTGCCACAACCCCACCGGGGTTGACCTGAGTCAGGCGCAATGGGATGCGCTGATTCCCGTGCTGAAAAACGGCAATTTGCTGCCTTTCCTCGACATTGCCTACCAAGGCTTTGGCCAGGGGCTGGATGAAGACGCCTACGCCATCCGCGCACTGGCCGATGCGGGAATCAGCTTCTTTGTCAGCAACTCCTTTTCCAAAAACCTTTCCTTCTATGGCGAACGCTGCGGCGGACTGTCCATCGTCTGCCAAAGCCAGGAAGAAGCAGAGCGCGTACTGGGACAGATGAAAGCCACCGTACGCCGCAACTACTCCAGCCCCCCCACCCATGGCGGTCAGATTACCGCCGCCGTGATGAACGATCCGGCTTTGTTTGCCCTATGGCAAACCGAAGTGGCACAGATGCGGGTACGCATCAAGGCCATGCGCCAGCAATTGTTCGCCGTGCTCAGCGCCCGCCTGCCTGGCCGCGACTTCAGCTACTTCACCACCCAGCAAGGCATGTTCAGCTACACCGGCCTCAGCCCGGAACAGGTAGAGCGCCTGCGTGAAGAGTTTGCCGTCTATCTGGTGCGCTCAGGCCGCATGTGCGTAGCCGGCTTGAACAGCCGCAATGTGGACTATGTCGCCCAAGCCATGGCCAGCGTGCTGGAAGGCTGAGACCATCCCCATCCCGCCCAGCAAAAAGCCCGTCATCACTGACGGGCTTTTTGCGCACAACAACAATCAGTCGCGCTTGTGCAGCTTCAAGGTCAGACTTAACTCCCCCTCACCGTCATTCACCGACTGGATATTTTTCAGGGTAATGCCTGTCGGCAACAGCACACTGATGCCATGACCGATACCATATTTGGATAGCGATTTTTCCAGACGCTTGGCCATGTTTTGCGCCGGCAGCCGCGCCTCCTCATCCAGGGCAAAGCCATATGCCTCGGCCGCGCTGTCAAATGCCTGGCTTACCTGCTCCTTGCCGACGAATTTTTCGGCGATGGAACTGACCTGACCGGTCGACATCTCCTCTTCCGCACCGCACACCGCCAGAAACTCATCCTTGAAGCGGGCCTGCTCGAGCGGGTCGGCAATCTCCTCGGATAGCTGTTCGACCACGCTGGCCACCATGCGGCTGCTGCTTTGCGCATCCGGCACCCGCATCGCCTTGAGAAAATCATCCAGCCAGAACTTTGCTTGCTGACCACCACGATCCACAGCATAGACCAGCGGACTGTTTTCCAGGATCAAGGCCCCCTTATCAATCAGACGCGGGTTAATGCCAGAAGCATGGCGAATGTCAAATACCTCACCGGCCTCGATCACCGACAGAAAGTCATCCCGCACTTCCGACTTGAATACCCCCAGGGCACGCAACTCCCGCTCCCCATCAGACAAACCGGCAAACAAAATGACAAACAAATCGCCAGCACTGATATTCGGATGCTGTGAACGGGCATACAAATGCTTGGCAATACGCTGGGAAACCGTGAGGAAGTCCAGCTCATCCCTGAAAAACTGCCGCGTGTAGTGATAGATCTCATTCAGATTGAGATCCGACTCATGAAAGAACTGGTGCTTCTTCTTGTCGGAAACCACACCCCGCAAGTAGCCACTCAAGATGAGCGAGGAAACACCATCATCCACATCACAAGCCCGCTCGGACAGCTGCAAGCCCTCTCCCCTAGCCTGATTGCCTACCCGATGCACCACCAGGCGTTCAACACGCGATTCACCAATCAACATAAGCTGCCTCAGCTCAAAGCAAAGCAGGATTATTGCCCCCGCCCCGCCGCTTGACAATCGAAATGCGTGGCAGCGCAAATGCCATGCAATCGCAATACATAGCATGACATGGACAATTCGATAAAAAATAAATAGTCAATAAACATCAAACAAGACGAATGCAGGAATCAAGGCAAATTACCAACATGTGGCCAGCACTTAATTTCTGAGCAAAATTTAATCATTTAAAATAATGACGTTTTTTTAAATTTTCCCACATAAAACAAGCCAAATCAGCTGGATATAGGAAATTTCCTAGATTCAAAAATGATGCGTCTTAGATGAAAAAACTGTCTCCCAGTCGATACTAGCCTGAGTCAAACGCACGCAACGCGTCAGCGTATTTGAACCCTCCTCATCCGACACGAAGGAACAGACATCATGAAAAAATTGCTCACCACCGCTTCTACCGCTCTTCTGCTGGCTGGCCTTGCTGCACAGGCACAAGCTGCAGACGGCACCATTACCTTCAATGGTAATGTGACCGCCCAATCTTGCACCCCGACCGTTGTTGGAGGCGGAGCAGCTAACGCCACGGTAACCCTGCCGACCGTCTCGGCCAAATCGCTGGCTAGCGCCGGTGTTACCGCAGGTACAACTCAGTTCTCTATCGCACTATCAGATTGCTCAGCAGCAGCCACCCAAGCAGCTACCTGGTTTGAAGCTGGATCTAACGTTGATCCCGCATCGGGCCGTCTGATTAACACCGGCACCGCCTCCAAAGTGGATGTAGCACTGTACAACAGCACCGGCACCACGCCGATTGCTGTTGGCCAAGGTAATGGCACCTTGGGCAGCAGCGGTACTGCCGTACCGATTACCAATAAAACCGCCACCATGAACTTCAATGCTCGCTACTACGCCACTGGCGCAGCCACGGCCGGTACAGTTGTCGCCTCGGTTAACTACACCATTCAATATCAGTAAGCAAAGCGCTGCATGCAGCAGCGTCATGGCATAGCTGCATAGCCAATCCAAGGAGGAGTCATATTGGCTCCTCCTCGTACTATATATCCGCGAATTTAACCATTCGTCACTTTCAGACTATAAAAAAAGTACGCACTAGCGGTCTGTCTACCTGAGGAAGCTTGCAATGCAAAAGGTCCTTACAAGCGTTTCAACCATATCATTACTAGCTGCATTAGCTTCGACAGCCCAAGCCGCCGATGGACTCATCAGCTTCAATGGTGATATTTCATCAGAGACCTGCACGATCAGTGCAGCCAATGGTACCAATGATGGCACGGTGACACTGCCAATTGTTTCGGCGACTGCTTTAGCCAGTCCTGCCGCGACGGCCGGAGCCACACAATTTGCCATTACCCTCAGCAGCTGCCCACAGCCATTCAAGAAAGCTGCAGCCTGGTTTGAAGCTGGTAGTAATGTTGATTCCACTACTGGAAGACTGATTAATACTGGCACCGCAGAAAATGTAGATGTTGCCTTGTACAACATAAACTCTAATTCACCAATCAATATTGGCCAGGGTAGTGGCTTTGGTGCTAGCGGTGCCTCCTTCGATATTATCAACGAAGGTGCCATTCTGAATTACCGTGCCAGTTACTATGCCAAAGCTGCGGTCACTGCAGGTACCGTTATTGCAAGCGTCAATTACACTGTGCAATACGAGTAGATATTAAGCAACTCCTTTTCACAGAAGCAAAGCAGCAGAGGGTGATGAATTTACATCACCCTCTTGCCATCACTAATAAAGTATCTGGGGAAAACATGATAAAAAACTTCATTACAGCAGTAGGCATTTTTTCCATGGGCAGCCTGTTTAATCTAGCACAGGCCGATGTATCCATTAATGCAACACGCATCATCTACCCCGCCAGCAAAAAAGAAATCACCTTTACCGTAAATAATGCGGGGAAAAAATCATCACTGATCCAGGCATGGCTTGATGAAGGAAATAGCAAAGACACGCCGGACAACACTAGCGCACCCTTTGTTTTAACCCCACCCATATCCATATTGCAGGCCGAAAAAGGGCAGAATATTCGCGTACGCTATACCGGAGAAATAGCACTTCCCACCGACAAGGAAAGCCTGTTCTGGATAAATGTACTCGAAGTACCACAAAACACTGATGATCCTAACCAATTGCGCATCGGCATCAGAAGTCGGATCAAATTTTTCTTTCGCCCTGAAAAGTTAGCACTATCTCCAGAAAATGCACCAGAAAAATTAAGCTGGAAGCTGATTAATAAAAACTCCAAATGGCATGTGCTTATTCACAATAGCACCCCGTACTATATCACTTTCAATCAAATACATATCAATACAGAAAAAACCAAGGGCAGTGTGGATTTATCACCGCAAAAATCAATGATTTCACCTAATGGCGATATGGAATACGAAATAACCGCCAAGAGTGATGAAATCAAGCCCGGCATAAATTTCAGTGTTATTAATGATTATGGTGGCAGCTCTAGCTATACAGCAAAGCTTGCCGAATAAACCACTTGAAGGTTGCCTCCGTAGTGGCACAACAAGGTTTATACAGTGAAATCCATTAGCTTCAAAAAAAAACCAATACACCTTTTTCTGGCCGTCTGCTTTGGCATAAGCCATCAAGCGGTACAAGCCAATGAAAATGGCAGCGAGCCTTCTTTTGATAGAAGCTTGCTATGGGGTGATTCATTGAAGAAACTGGATTTCAGCAAATTTCAGACTGGATCATCATTGCCGGAGGGTGAGTACAGTACGGATGTACTCATCAACGAAATACCGCGTGGACGGCGTGATCTGCGCCTTATCAAAACTGAAGATAATAAAAATACTGTCCCATGCATTCCGCGATCACTTTTACTGGAGCTGGGCGTGCGTGCCGATCGCTTACCAGAGCCAACACAAAAGGGGGAGGATATCTGTGTTGATCTGGCCAAGCAGATTAACGGCGCATTCTACCAATTTGATAGCAACCTGCTACAATTAAAAATAAGCGTTCCACAGGTTGACATGCAGCAGCATTTCATAGGCTACACCTCACCAGACAGCTGGGATGAAGGTGTACCTGCCCTGCTGCTCGACTACTCCAGTAATATTTACTACTCAAAAACAGCCAATACTGACAATAGCAATGCCTACTTGTCGGCAAATATCGGACTTAACTTGGGCAGCTGGCGTTTCCGCAATACGACATCGCTTAACTGGAGTAATAGCAACGGCCATTCAATCCAACCGATCCGAAATTATATCAGTCGCGATCTGGATGCCATCCATTCCCAGCTGATTATTGGTGATAGTTTTAGCGATTCTGATCTATTCACTTCGGTTCCGGTACGGGGTATCCGCATAGCCAGCGATGACCGGATGAAACCCATCAATGATACCGGATACGCACCGGTCGTCCGTGGCATGGCCAATAGCAATGCGCATGTGGTCATCCAGCAAAACGGCTATACCATTTACGATACCACCGTCGCTCCTGGTGCATTTGAAATCAGGGATATTGCTCCAGCCAGCTACAATGGTGATCTTGTCGTAACGGTGACTGAAGCTGATGGCAAAAAATCAACATTTACCGTACCGTTTTCTGCCGTACCACGTTCGCTGCGAGAAGGTTCGAGCCACTATAATTTTACTTTAGGCCAAGTGCGCAAGCTGGCAAACACTACGCCCATGCTTGGACAGTTTACCTATCAGCGCGGGATGTCTAATTTACTCACACTAAATGGTGGGGTGACCGTAGCAGATGGCTATACCACATTAGAACTCGGCAGTGTGTTTAATACTGGCGCTGGCGCCCTTGGTTTTGATGTCAGTAGTTCAAATACGAAAATCAATGGCACAACGCTAACTGGTCAGTCTTATCGATTCAGCTTCAACAAGCTATTCAATAACACTGGAACCAATGTCACTCTTGCTGCCTATCGCTACTCGACCTCCGGCTACATGGATGTGCAAACTGCACTAAATATTCGGGACACGATGGCAGATCCCAACAATGGGCAACTCTTATTTAACAACTTTTCCCGGCTACGTAGTCGTGGAGAAATCAATATTAATCAAAACTTTAAAAATGGGAGTTCTGCTTATATAAGTGGCTCCATTCAGGATTACTGGGGTGGCCAAGCACGTAGCACCCAATACCAGATGGGTATACGGCAAGGCTACAAGTGGGGTAGTTTGGCAATTGATGCCAATAGACAAACCAACAATGGCGGACAAAGTGTCAACAGCGTCATGCTAAGCATCAACTTTAACCTGGATAGCGGAAAGATATTCAGCAGTAGCCTGCGTAATGATTCTACGGGTAGCAGTGATGCACAACTGAATATGAGCGGTAGCTTCGACCAGGATAGAAAAATGAGCTATGGAATCAACATAGGAGAAAGTCGTGGTGGTGGCAGTAACAGTAGCAGCATTGCAGGCAATCTTGCTTACCAAGGTAGCAAAGGCATTGTCAATGCGAGCGCCAGCAGCTCCGGTGGAAATAAACAAGCTTCGCTGGGCTTGAATGGCTCGGTCGTCGCCGCGGCCGGGACCGTGTTATTTGGCCAACCACTCGGAGAGAGTACTGCAATTATTGAAGCACCAGATGCCAAAGGTGCGATGGTGGCGCCTGGTATTGGCGTAGAAGTGGATGGCTCCGGTCATGCACTGCTGCCATCGCTCTCCTCTTACCGCAAAAATGATATACAGCTGGAAACGGGTAGCATGAGTGATGGTGTGCAATTGGACTATAGCAGTACACAAGCGATTCCGCGTAGTGGTTCGGTGGTACTGGTGAAGTTTAAAACCACGATGGGCTTGCCATTGCTACTGAAAACACGCTTTGCCGATGAAAGCCCACTGCCCTTTGGTGCCAGCGTAAAAGACAAGGACGGTCACATAGTCGGTGATATTGGTCAAGCTGGCAAACTATTTGCGCGAGTGAAACAGCCCAGCGGTAGCTTGTTTGTCGACCTCGATGGTGGCAAAAAATGCATGCTAAGCTATGACAATGCTGAGCTTACGATCACTTCTTTCAAGACAGCAGTTTGCCAGATGGGCATTCAGTAATGGCTACCATTAATTTTATTTTGACACATACCATTTTAATGACACATGATAATAAAAATTAAATAACCATGCCCTAGCGCAAAGTGCACATGTAAAAGTAGTAAGAAATTCTTTAGAAAACAAGCCGCACCTTTCAAGCTGCTTAAAACCATAAAAACAGCTGGCACTTGCGGAGTGATACGATGAAATTCATGCCAAAACATTTCAATTTCTATAAATTGCTTACACTACACTTTGGGAAAATATTTATCCTAATCGGATTATTTTTTTTGCATAACTCATCCTATGCAAGTTGTACTGTTCAAGGTACTAATATAGGTGGTTTGAATTTATATTTATTCACTACAATTCCCCCACTCACCGTTGCCAACATTCCAGCCAGTACACCCTTGATCACTCCAATTAGTGATTGGTATACGACAACAGCGACCGCCTTCTCCAATTGCATTCCAAATGAAAGGCTCAGTCTAGCCGCGGCTCAACCTTCAACCAACCTCACTTACGATGACAACGGAACTACCTATACCATTTTTAAACTTCCAAATTCGAATATTGGTTACATAGCATCTGTCCAATGGACTGGAGCATACCAAACACTTCCTTTTCCACTTCCAGTAGATAAAGGATGGTGTTTCTTGGTGGGAGGCATATGCTACTCGGCAGCAAATCGTACAGTATTATTGACCGCTAAAATTCGGTTTATCAGAATTGCCCCACTTAGCAGCGGAGTTATATCTCTGCCAACAACGGCAACCTACATCATGGGATGGACTTCAGACGGTGGTTCATACCGAGGTTTATTTCGCGTTGAACCAACCAGCGCTATTATTCAGACCCAAAGCTGCACCGTTAATACCAGCAATATCCAGGTTCAGCTACCAGGCATCCAAACTGCACTATTGCCTAGTGCAGGATCAACTACAGGTGCAACGCCATTCAATATCTCTATTAACTGTCCCAATGCGGTTAATGCCTATATGACTATAACCGATAACAGCAATCCAGCGCAGACCAGCAATATCATTCAGGCAGCAAGTGGATCCACGACAACGGGTATTGGTGTACAGATAAAGCAGAATGGGAAAATTATTTCCATGGGACCAGACTCTAGCATGGCTGGCAATCCCAATCAGTTCCTGATTGGTAACAATGTCATCGGCAACCAGTTAATCCCCTTTAGTGCCAGTTATATTCGCACATCGGCAGGTAGTGTGGGGGCTGGCACTCTAACAGCACGGGCTACGTTTACCATGTCATACCAGTGATGCCAAACAGGATACCTTGCAACCCTCGCGTCCAATATAATTGCTGTGTACCTGGTATAAACCAATCCATGTATGCAATACAATGACTGGACAATTAGCAGCATTGTAATCTGCCACAGGCGCCACTCCTTTTACCCTGTCTTTAACTGCCAAAGCAGTGTAGATTTTGCGCATGCATTAATACCTGCCCCCACGCCGTCAATCACACCCTAAGCAATAACTATAAGCAGCTGCATTGATACTCAAGTAAAACGTAATAGCGCAGCTTTTGCCTTTTAGCTGAAATACTCTTGAAAATCCACTTGTGTCAGTAATAAGGAGCGGGATATTCCCTACCCCCATATGGAAAACCATACCTTCCATAGCAATTGGTGCTGACTGGATAAGTGCATTACGACATACGCCATGCCTTGTCAAAAAATCTGGCGGATTGTGCAGTATTGAATACTAACTTTTGAATATCTGGCACGCATTAATGGGGAAATATTGATGAAAAACTTGTTGAAGCATATATCAAGCGCTGGCTTATTGATTTGTAGCAATCATGTTTTTGCAACAGTCAAATGTGTCTCGAGTTACACTGGCGATAGCAGTAATGTTACTGCACCAGTGGTCTCCCCGCCAATTAATGCAAGCATTCCAGGATTCAGCTGGAGCGGTGCCGCCAACTCTTTGACAGTAGGCACATCTTTTACAAGCTGGCAAACAGCCGATAATATTTATAGTGTTTTTACTTGCACCCAAGGGAAACTGGATGGTGCTCCTTACCCCGCCACTTATATCGCACCGGCCATCCCACCAATAAGTGGAATGTTTTACACTTTGAATGGCGTTACTTATAGCATTTTCCCAACCAAAGCTCCTGGCATTGGTTATATTGTGGGCGCTGCTGATCCAGCCAAAAGCTACACCCCGCTGGGATTCTCTCCCAACTTCATGCTAAATGGGCAAGGCTATGTAGGCATGGGATTAAAATACTTCATTCAATTCGTGATTACCGGATCACTGAAAACTGGTACTTATATCATTCCGGCGCAGACTGTGGCAAATATTCAGCTACGTGATGAAACCAACTCCGCAGCATATGCGTTTAATCTTAATCTTGCCAGTACCACTATCAGCATAAAAGCGTCAACATGCACAGCCAATACTGGAAATCTTAATATTACACTACCTTCTGTTAATTCCATAAACCTGGCCAGCATTGGCAGCTTATCATTACCCACGCCCTTTAGCATTAGCCTTAGCTGCCCCAGCAGTCTGAATGTTTACATGACATTTACGGACAATAATAATCCGAGCAATACCAGCAACCTGCTGTCTTTAAAAAGTAGCTCTACTGCCAGCGGCATTGGAGTGCAAATAAAGAAGGCCGATGGCAGTCTGGTCAAATTTGGACCCGACTCCGCCAATAAAGGCACAACCAATCAATTTCTTTTGATGAATAATATGACGGGAAATCAGGTCTTTCCGTTTTCTGCCTACATTGTCAGAACAGGAAATATGATGCCTGGTTCATTAGCGGCAATCGCTACCTTTACCTTCTCTTATCAGTAATTGGAAATATATCATCCCGGCTATAGCGGTTAACAAGATAGCCTCCTTCCTTGATGCATGCCCAAGCTATTCCGACAGCACAAAACCTGCGGGCTGAAGGCATCGCGGTGCTAGTAATGCTGTTGGCCACGCTCAACACTCAAGCGAGCATTTATCACTTGCCGAGCCCGGAATGCACTGGTTCGCGCCAGATGTGAGGATTGGCCTGTCGCAGCGCGCTACAGATAAGCCACTTGCCAAAACCGGCTAGCCAAGCCCCGCTTGGGTCAATAAGGGCTGCTGTGGCGCTTCCCCGGCTTGCCAGCCACGTAGACGCCAATGCTGCTGATATCGCTGAGCTGGCCTGGGTTTACGGGAGCGCTGGCCTGGGGCGGCGGCTGTAGGACGACTGCGGGCCATCTGCGTGGCGGGCATCCAGGCAGGCCCGTCAGGAAGGGGCACTGGCGATGATGTTGGTCCGAAAGGCTTGGCATCCACGATGCCAGACGGGCTTGATCTGCCACGCCAGGTTTTGCCAGCGAAACCGCACTGAGCAGGCAAGCCAGGCAAAGAGAGCAAGAGTGGTGATGCACTGATGTCGCGCAATTGGAAAGGGGAAATAGCAAACGCCCAGACTATGCTGGGCGTTTACGACCTTGCGTGGCAAGGTTTGATTTGGAGGCGCGGGCCGGAGTCGAACCGACCTACACGGATTTGCAATCCGGTGCATAACCGCTTTGCTACCGCGCCGTAGCTTGTGTTCAGTCAGCGCTGAGTCTGACTGATAAATTGTGGAGCGGGAAACGAGGCTCGAACTCGCGACCTCAACCTTGGCAAGGTTGCGCTCTACCAACTGAGCTATTCCCGCGTCGCATGGTACTGCTTGAACTGTGATGGAGCGGGAAACGAGGCTCGAACTCGCGACCTCAACCTTGGCAAGGTTGCGCTCTACCAACTGAGCTATTCCCGCGTCGCATGGTACTGCTTGAACTGTAGTGGAGCGGGAAACGAGGCTCGAACTCGCGACCTCAACCTTGGCAAGGTTGCGCTCTACCAACTGAGCTATTCCCGCGTCGCATTTACAGCAGCAAAAGTGATGCTGGAGCGGGAAACGAGGCTCGAACTCGCGACCTCAACCTTGGCAAGGTTGCGCTCTACCAACTGAGCTATTCCCGCATTCACACTACTTTTGCTTCTCTTGTCTGCCACCGAAGTGGCGTCGAGAGAGTGCGAATTATAAGGGTTTCTCGGACCCTGTCAACACTTCACACATCAATTTTTTTACCGGAAAACTCGCGTGCCGCCATGCGCAGATAATAAACCATTGACCACAAAGTCAAAATTACCGCGATCACCATGAAAATATTTCCAAGCAGCAGGCTGTTTATTCCCGGAAACAAGGGGCCGGCGTATAGCAGCAGCAGAATGGCCAGCATCTGCGCCGCGGTTTTCAGCTTGCCGATATAGGCCACCGCCACGCTGCCGCGGCTGCCCATCCCTGCCATCCACTCCCGCAAGGCGGAGATGGTGATTTCACGGCCGATGATGATCATGGCCATCCAGCCGGGGGTGCGGCCCATTTCGACCAGCAGTATCAGCGCAGCGGCAACGATGAGCTTGTCGGCTACCGGGTCCAGAAAAGCACCAAAGGCGGAGGTCTGGCCGAGCTTGCGCGCCAGAAAGCCGTCCAGCCAGTCGGTCCAGGCTGCCAGGAAAAAGATCATGGCCCCTACATTATTGCGGTCACTGGCATGCAGCACGCTATCCGGCAGGAAAAACACGGCAACGCAGAGCGGTATCAGGGCGACTCTGAGCCAGGTAAGGAAGATCGGCAAATTGAAGGGCATCTGGATTATCTGGTTATGTTTTGTTCAATGCAGCGCGTGGTAAATCTTTTCCGCCAGCGTCCGGCTGATGCCATCCACCTGCGCCAGCTCGTCGACACTGGCCGCCACCACACCCCGCAGGCCGCCGAAGCGCAGCAGCAGTTGCTGGCGGCGCTTGGCACCAATACCTGGAATGTCTTCCAGTGTGGAGGCGGTCCTGGCCTTGGCACGACGGGCACGATGGCCAGTGATGGCAAAGCGGTGTGCTTCATCGCGGATGGTCTGGATCAGATGCAAGGCGGGATGATCACTGCGCAATTGTAGCGTCTTTTGCTGGTAAGGGAGGATGAGCGTTTCCAGACCGGGTTTGCGTTCTTCCCCTTTGGCCACACCGATGATGGGCAGGGTCAGGCCCAGTTCGGCAAAAACCTCCAGCGCCACCCCGACCTGTCCCTTGCCGCCATCGATGAGCACGGCGTCCGGCAGCTGGCCCTCGCCTGCCGCCAGCTTGCCGTAGCGCCGGGAAAGCACTTCGCGCATGGCGGCATAGTCGTCGCCGGCCTTGGCGGTTTCGATATTGAAACGGCGATACTGGCTGGGCTGCATGCTTTCCTTGTCATACACCACGCAGGAAGCCACCGTGGCTTCGCCCATGGTGTGGCTGATGTCGAAACATTCCAGCCGCTCCACCCCTTCCAGCCCAAGCGCCTCATTAAGCTGTGCCACACGATGCCGCTGGGTAGCCTTGCTGCTATGGCGCTGTTGAATGGCCAGCATGGCATTTTTTTCGGCCATTTCCAGCCATACACGGCGTTCGCTGATGGGGTTGCTGACCAGGTGGACTTTGCGTTCGGATTGTTCTTCCAGCGTTTGTCGCAGCGCAGCGGACACCTCGCCATTGAAGATGATGACCGGCGGCATGGGAGCACCCAGATAGTGCTGGGCGAGGAAGGCATCCAGATTGGCTGTGGCATCGGCCTCTTGCGCACCTTGCGGGAAGAAGCTTTTGTCCCCCAGATGTCGGCCACCGCGAATCATCACCAGATTGATGCACACCAGCCCACCCTCTGCGGCAACGGCGACCACATCGCAATCGAGCTGGCTGGCGTTGCTGGAGACAAACTGTTTTTCCTGCACCCGGCTCAATGCCTGTATCTGGTCGCGCAGCTCTGCCGCCTGTTCGAACTCCAGCTGTGCGGCAGCCTGTTCCATGCGGGCGGTCAGCGTGTCGATCAGTTCGCTTTGCCGGCCTTGCAGAAAGGCCACCGCACTTTGCACATCGCTGTGGTAATCCGCGGCCGAGATATGTTCGACACAGGGACCGGAGCAGCGCTTGATCTGGTAGAGCAGGCAGGGGCGCGAGCGGTTGGCGAACACCGCATCTTCACAAGTGCGCAAGCGGAAGACTTTTTGCAGGATCTGGATGCTTTCGCGTACCGCATAGCTATTGGGATAGGGGCCAAAAAACTGATGCGGCTTTTTCGGCTCCCCCCGGTAGTAGGCCATTTGCGGGTATTCATGGCCGGTCAGCATCAGGTAGGGGTAGGACTTGTCATCGCGAAACAGGATGTTGTACTTGGGTGCCAGCGCCTTGATCAGATTGTTTTCCAGAATCAGCGCCTCCGCTTCCGAGCGGGTGACGGTGGTTTCGATGCTGGCAATCTGTCGCACCATCAGCTGGATGCGCGGTGACAGATCACTTTTCTGGAAATAGGAGCTGACCCGTTTTTTGAGGTCGATTGCCTTGCCTACATAAAGTACATTGCCCGACGTATCGAACATGCGATAGACGCCGGGCAAATTCGGAAGGCTGGCCAGTACCGATTGGTAATCGAATACGCTGGAAGGCACTACTTGTTACACCAGTTGGCTACATTTTGCTGCGCTTCTTGCAGTAAATCATTGCGCTGGCTGTCGGTAGCCAGGGCATTGCTACCCGGCATCCTGACCCGACCGCCCTGCTGCAGTGCAGCCAGGTTGTTGCGGGCATTCTTGCAGTTTTCCTGCGCTGTTTTTTTGTTCTGTTCTTTTATTTTGGCGTTTTCTGCATCGATCTCGGCGTTTTTCTTTTCGATCTCGCTCAGCGCTGTCGTCTTGGGGGCTTTGGCTGGCGCCGAGGCCGCGGCAGAGGCCCGTACATTCAGCGGCTTGGCCCTGGCTCCCGGCGGCGGCTGGTCGGAAAACACGGTTTTGCCGTTGGCATCGATGTACTGGTACACCTCGGCCATGGCCGGGGCCGACAGCGAAAATGCAACAAGCACACTCAGAATCGCACGGGTTTTCATTCTTTGGTGTCCTAAGCTGAAACACGCTGATTGTACGGTGTCGGCACGCTGATCGCAAAAACAAGCGACAGCATTTTTTGCAACACTTCTATAGTCTCGGTATAATGCCGCTTTGCCGCAAAGGAAACGCCAGATGCGTATCATCGAGAAAGCCTATACTTTCGACGACGTTCTCCTCGTCCCGGCCCATTCTGAAGTCCTGCCGCGCGACGTAGTCCTCTCTACCAAACTCACCCGCAATATCACGCTGAACCTGCCGCTGGTTTCTGCTGCCATGGATACGGTTACCGAATCCGGGCTGGCCATCGCCATGGCTCAGGAAGGTGGTATTGGCATCATTCACAAGAATATGTCGGCCGACAAACAGGCTGCGGAAGTGTCCAAGGTAAAACGCCACGAAAGCGGCGTGGTCAAAGACCCGATCACCATCGCACCCGACATGCTGGTGCGCGATCTGGTGCTGCTGACCCGCCAACACAAGATTTCCGGCCTGCCGGTGATCGAAAACGGCAAGGTGGTGGGTATCGTCACCAACCGTGACCTGCGTTTCGAAACCCGTCTGGAACAGACTGTCGGTTCGATCATGACACCGCGTGAGCGCCTGATCACCGTCAAGGAAGGTGCCAGCATCGACGAAGCCCGCGAGCTGATGCACACCCACCGCCTGGAGCGTGTGCTGGTCATCAACGACCAGTGGGAGCTGAAGGGTCTGATCACCGTCAAGGACATCATCAAGACCAGCGAACACCCGAGTGCCAACAAGGACAATCAGGGCCGTCTGCGAGTGGGTGCTGCCGTAGGTACTGGCGGTGATACCGAACAGCGCGTGGCCGCGCTGGTGGCTGCCGGCGTGGATGTGATCGTGGTGGATACCGCCCACGGCCACAGCCAGGGCGTGATCGACCGCGTGCGCTGGGTCAAGCAGACCTACCCGCAGGTGGACGTGATTGGCGGCAATATCGCGACCGCTGCTGCGGCGCGCGCGCTGGTGGAAGCTGGTGCCGATGGCGTGAAAGTGGGCATTGGCCCCGGCTCCATCTGCACCACCCGTATCGTGGCCGGTGTGGGCGTACCGCAACTGACTGCCATCCATAATGTTTCCGAAGAACTGAAAGGCACGGGCGTGCCGATGATCGCCGACGGCGGCATCCGTTTCTCCGGTGACATTTCCAAGGCACTGGCGGCCGGTGGCAACTGCGTGATGCTGGGCGGCATGTTCGCCGGTACCGAAGAAGCGCCGGGTGAAGTCGAGCTGTATCAGGGGCGTTCCTACAAGTCCTACCGCGGCATGGGCTCGCTGGGTGCCATGAGCCAGGGTTCGGCTGACCGTTACTTCCAGGACAGCTCCAACGCTGCCGACAAGTTCGTGCCGGAAGGCATTGAAGGTCGCGTACCGTACAAGGGCCCGATTGCCGCCGTGATCCATCAGCTGATGGGCGGCCTGCGCTCCTCCATGGGTTACCTGGGCTGCGCCAACATCGATGAAATGCATGAAAAAGCCGGCTTCGTGGAAATCACTTCCGCCGGCATGCAGGAATCGCATGTGCATGACGTACAAATCACCAAGGAAGCGCCGAACTACCACGTTTCGCGTTAATCCCTGGTCAAGGCAGGTCCTTAGACCGCCTGAGAATCAAAAGCCCGCATCACACGATGCGGGCTTTTTTGTGGCTGCACCTCAGGCCAAGGGCAATAGCAAACGGGTGCGCCAGGCCTCTGGAGCCACAGCATGCGGCCCGCTCAAGGCTTCATCCAGTAGGGGGCGCTGGCCAAACTGCTCGCCGCTGGCGGGCAGCCATTCTTGTATTAACCAGTTCCATGCCTCGGCCAGGCCGGTATACGGCCCCTGATGCACAATGCATGCATAACGCCCGGCCGCCAGTTCGCCATAAGAAAAACCCATGGCTGCAACTTCGCTCGCCGACAAACGCAAAGCCGGCGGCGGTGTCAGGCAGGCGGCTGCGCGCAATGCCTGCGGTGCCACCGTGGCCGGGTCATCCAGATACTGACCGAATGCCCGCAGGGTATGCGCTCCGTCTGCATGCTGCTGCACTAGCGCCCGCAAGTCGGCAAACGCCGTGGCAATGCCCGAGTACGGGCCCAGATGGGGCTTCATCAGCACGGGTAGCGGCTGTGCCAAGTGGATGATTTCAGGCTGATACATGGAGAACTCCTGTTTAGTCGCGCAAGGCCAGCAGCAAACGACTGCGCAGCTGGGTGGGCGGCGTATGGTAAGGGGCATTCAGATACTGCTCGAGGCAGGGCTGGTCGGCCGGTTCTTCGCCGCTTTGCGGCAACCAGTGGCGGTATAGCTGATCCCATGCCGTTTTCAGCTCGGCATAAGGACCCACATGCTCCAGGCAAGCATAACGACCGGCCGGGATTTCACCACGCACAAAACCCTGCGCCGTCAGCGCGGCGTCACTCAGGCTGAATCCGCCTGGCAGGCTGACACTGGCGATGGCGCGCAAATCGGCCGCGGCCACCTGGTCCGGATCATCCAGATACTGGCCGAATACCTGCACCGGCTCACCGTCAGCCGGCCTTGGCCCCAGCAAGGCATGCAGGGCATCGAAAGCCTGCCCTATGCCCATATAGGGTCCGTGATGATGCCGCTGCACGACCGGCAAGGCGGGTAACAAGATGATGCTGACGCTGTGCATGACACGCTCCTGTAAAGTGGCGGACATGAGCAAACGGCGCTGGCGATAGCGCCCGGGTGGCTCGCCGTAGTGCTTGCCAAAAGCCCGTACAAAGGCGGCACTGCTGCGGTAACCGGCACGGGCTGCAATGCCGGGCAGTGCGCGCCGGCCGGCCGCCAGTTCACCGGCGGCCCGGTGCAACAGCATGCGCTGCCGGCTCTGGTTCAGCGTCTCGCCCATCAGCGCATGGAACAAGCGATGAAAGTGATAGGGCGAAAAGCAGGCTTCCTCGGCCAGCCGCTCCAGCGTGACCGGCTGATCCAGATGCCGCCACAGATAATCCAGCGCACGCAGCAGGCGTTGCGAATACAGGGTGCCGGGGCCGTGCTGACGATAGGGTTTGCTCATGACGGACAGTCTAGATGAGAGGCGTTGATCGATTTTGCGATTCTAGCCTGCCCCGTTCTTGCGCTGCACATTCCGGCGCGATACGACAGCGCATCGCCCTCCCCCACCGTGCATGGTGAGCCTGCCCGGATTTTTCCGTACACTAAGCCTCTGTCCAATCCAGACGACCCATGCGCCATGCCTCTTGTTCAGCCCAGCCACAGCGAATTCATCTCCCTGAACCAGCACCGTTACCATCTGCGCCACTGGGGTGATCCCGCGGCCCCTTTGCTGGTCATGCTGCATGGCTGGATGGATAGCTCGGCCACTTTCCAGTTTCTGGTCGATGCCCTGCCCGGCGAGTGGCATGTGGTGGCGCCGGACTGGCGCGGCTTTGGCGACAGCGACTGGAACCGCGACAGCTATTATTTTCCCGACTACCTGGCCGATCTGGATGCCCTGCTGAGCCACTTGTCGCCTCAACAGCCGGTACGGCTGCTGGGACACAGCATGGGGGCGATGATTGCCGGCATCTATGCCGGCGTGCGCCCGGAACGCATCGCCTGCCTGTCGCTGGTGGAAGGCTTTGGCCTGAATGCCACCCGCCCGGCCGAAGCACCCGGCCGCTATGCCCGCTGGCTGCGCGAGCGGCGCGATGCCCCCAGCTTCAATGCGCTGGGACGGCTGGAAGACGTTGCCAACAAGCTGATCGAACGCAATCCGCGCCTGATTGCGCCGCGGGCACACTGGCTGGCCAGCATGCTGACCCGGCAGCGGGATGACGGCCAGCTGGTTTACCGTGCCGATCCGCGCCACAAGATGGTCAACCCGGTGCTGTACCGGCTGGAGGAAGCCAAATGCTGCTGGCAGCGCATCACTGCGCCGGTGCAATGGGTCATGGGCGGCGATATGTGGGACCACCCCATGGCCAAGGGCGTCATGGACAGCCTGCCGGAGCGACGTGCCTGCTTTGCGCGGCTGCAGGAAAACGTGATAGCCGGCGCAGGCCATATGATCCAATGGGAACAGCCGGAGGTGCTGGCACAGGTGATTCAGCCATTCCTGATTCAAGCTGAAATCAGGTCTGCTTGAAAACTCGCCCCCGGCAAGCTTGAGCACGGTCAAAATTTGTCGGATGGCCTATAAGATGGCCTATCGATTCGCGGGAAGGCTGATAAAATAAATGGAAATCATCTCCTCATAGCCTCCAGCATGACGCCACTGATCAGTACCGACGAGCGTGACGAGCTCCTGAAAAATTTGGTTATCCCCCCGCGTCCGGATGTGCTGGACAAGTTGCTGGGATTGCGCAACGACCCGGATGTCACGCTGCAAAAGCTCGGCGACATCATCAGCGAAGACCTGGCGCTGTGTGTCGCCATGCTCAAGGCGGCCAACACGCCGATTCTTGGCCGCGGTCGCCACATCACCTCCATCCATCAGGCCATCAGCCTGCTGGGGGTCAAAAACGTGGTCAGCCTGGTCAGCGGCTTGGTCTTGCGTACCCGGCTGACCGCCGAAACCCCGCCTGCGCTGGAGCAATTCTGGGATAACGCCCTGCAGATTGCCGCGATCAGCGCCGCGCTGTGTGACAAGATCGTGCATGTCCCGGATGACTGCCAGAGCTTTGCGCTGTTTCACAGCTGTGGCATTGCCATCATGCTGATGCGCTTCCCCACTTACTACCGCACCCTGCGCCTGACCGAAATGGCCAGTGATGACCGGATCGGACTGGTTGAACAGGAACTGCATGGCACCCGCCATGATGTGGTGGGCTATCTGGTGGCCCGTACCTGGAACATGCCGGAAAGCTTTGCCAAAGCAATCCTGATGCAGAACGACGACACGGTCATGCTCACCGGACCTGATGCACCGCTGGATCATGATGGCCGCATGATGGTGGCGGTCACCCGCGCAGCGCGCCATGTCTGGCGCACGCTGACACCGGGCAAGGAAGATGCCGGCTGGGAGGCACGCAAGGATGAGGTGCTGAACTATCTGGGCATGTCGGACGTGGAGTTTGAAGACTGGGTCGATGCCATGCATCAGGAGCTGGCCGTCGCCGGCTGACTGCCCCTATCCGGCCATAAAAAAACCGCGCGCCATTCCGGCCGCGGTTTTTTCTTGTCAGCCGCCTGCGGCTATCCCAGGTAGCGTGCCTGCAAATGCGCGTGGAAGTAAGCCGGATTCAGGCTTTCCCCGGTGGCGCGCTGTACCAGTGTGTTCGTGTCATGCAAGCTGGCCTGGCTCCAGATATGCTGTTGCAGCCAGTCGAACACCACGGCCAGATCACCGGCGGCAATGCGCTGCTCCAGATCCGGCGTATCGCGTCGTATCGCTGCGAAATACTGCGCCGCATACATCGCCCCCAGCGTATAGCTGGGGAAATAACCAAAGCTGCCATCGGTCCAGTGGATATCCTGCAAACAACCCTGACGGTAATTACCACGGGTATCCACTCCCAGATAAGCCTGCATTTTCTCATCCCACAGGGCTGGAATATCCTCGGCCTCGATCTCGCCCTCCATCAGGGCTTTTTCGATTTCATAACGCAGGATGACGTGTGCCGGGTAGCACAACTCGTCGGCATCGACGCGGATAAAGCCCGGATGGACACGGCTGTACAGCCTGGCGAGGTTTTCTGCTGACAAAGCCGGCTGCGCGCCCAGGTATTGAGCAAGCAGCGGCGCAATCAGGCTGAGGAAGGCCGGGCTGCGCCCCAGCTGCATCTCGAAGGACAGGCTCTGGCTTTCATGAATGCCCATGGAGCGGGCACGCCCTACCGGCAAATGCAGCATGTCGCGCGGCAAGCCCTGTTCGTAGCGGGCATGGCCGGTTTCATGAATGATGCCCATCAGGCTTTGCATGAAATCGTCTTCGCGGTAGCGGGTGGTGATGCGCACATCTTCCGCCACGCCGCCGCAGAAGGGATGAACGCTGACATCCAGCCGGCCAGCGTCAAAATCGAAACCGAGCAGCTGCATCACGGCCAGCCCCAGCTGACGCTGCTGTTCTACCGGAAAACTGCCCTGCGGCAAGAGCAGGGTTTCACTGCCCTGCTTGGCCATGACTTGCGCGATCAGTCCCGGCAGCCACTGCTTGACCTCGCCGAAAATGCGGTCGATGTCGGCACTCTGCATGCCCGGCTCGTATTTGTTCATCAAGGCATCGTAGGGGCTGCAGCCTTGCGCCTCGGCCAGCAGCCGCGCCTCCTGGCGTGACAGGGCCACCACTTCGCGGAAATTCTGCAGAAATCCGGCCCAGTCATTGGCCGTGCGCTGGCTGCGCCAGGCATGTTCGCAACGCGCACCGGCCAGGGCCTGTGCCTCCACCAGCGAGGCGGGCAGCAGATTGGCACGCTGCCATTCCCGGCGCATTTCCCGCAGGCTGGCGCGCTCTTGCTGGCTGAGATCTTCCTGTTCCGCCTGCTGCAGCAGCGCGGCCAGCGCCGGATCGGTCAGGGTGGCATGCATCAGCACATCCAGCTCGGCCTGCGCCGCAGCCCGCGCATCATTGCCCTTCGGTGGCATCATGGTGGCCTGATCCCAGCTGACCATGGCGGAGAGGTGTTCGTAGCGATAGAGCCGGGTAAAGCTGGCAACAAGGGACGGGTAGGCCGTGGGCTGGGACATGCGTGCTCCTGCAAGGTATGAGTGGGAGCATGATGCCACGCCGCCGCCCGGCAAAGCCAGCCACAGGCAGCAAAAGCAGCCTGACTCAGCGCTGGCGCGTGGTGCTGCCCGGCTGGAGCAGGCTGATGGGCTGAGCGGCTTCCTCGGCCAGATGGATGCGCTCGTGCGCCGGTGGGAAGGACAGCCAATAGTAGAAGTACTCGCGTGCCAGCTGCACGAAGGCTTTCTTGTTGCGGCTATCATTCAGGTGCAACAGCATGGCATCCACCACCATGCGGAAGCTGTCTGGCCGGTAGGGTTGGCCGGACAACAGGAACAACATGCCCTTGAGCAGCATTTCGCGCTCATGGATGTCGGCCTCGGCCATGCCATCCTCGAACAGCTTGCCCAGATAGATTTCCAGCGAAGGCGGAAAGGCATCGAAGCCCTGACGCCGCATGCGCTCCAGCAGCGAGGCCAGCGAGTCGGCCATTTCCAGCCGCACATTGCGTGTGGTAAAGCCGGAGCGGGCGGTAATTTCCACCAGCTTTTTCACATCGCCCAGCCAGAAGTAATAGAACTCGCGCGCGCAGGTCAAGGCGGTGACCCGGTCCTGCACCGCACAGCTGCCGACAAAGCGCTCCACCACGCGGCGGAAGGAATGGGCATCGCGCGATACCCCGTCCAGCAATGGCAGCAATTTATCCAGCAATTGCCGCCGCTCATCCAATACCTGCTCGGCGGCTCCCTGGCGCAAGATAAGGCGCAGATAGGCATCCAGCGCCTGCTGCAGGCCAGCGGAATCCATGGCGGGAAGTGATGAGGCTGAGTCAGTCATTGTGGTCTACTCATGCTAGCGGCCGGGCCGGTACTGGCTGCCATGCCAGTCTTGTTGGTCAGCGCAGCGCGGCCAGGACAGCGGCGGTGCAATGAACACGCTGCTTCATTGTGGAACACGCCAGCCGGTTCGGCCAGCCTGATCGCGATGGCAGCCATCACCGCGCGCTTCACAGCGGCGCAGCAAAAGTCATGTTGATGCGGATATCCGCTCCCACCATGCGCACATCCTGAATCCTGACCTGCTGTTTGTCAGCCAGATCCTCCAGCGCCGGCCAGGCAAACAGGCCCTGTGCCGTGCTGCCCACCAGCGCGGGGGCCAGATACAGAATGGCCTCATCGACCAGCCCGGCCCTGACCAGTGCGCCGTTCAAGCCGGCACCGGCTTCTATCATCAATTCATTGATGCCACGCTCGGCCAGATGCCGCATCAGCATGGGCAGATTGGCATGGCCGGCATCTTCCGGCAACACCATCAATTCGGCCCCACGCTGCAGGTAGGGCTGATGGCGGGCCAGGTCGGTACTGCTGGTCACCAGCAGGGTATTACCGCCATGGAAGATGCGGCGATCCGGCGGCGTGACCAGCCGGCTGTCCAGCACCACGCGCAAGGGCTGCTGCGGCAGGATGAAATCGCGCACCGTCAGCTGCGGATTATCCACCAGCACGGTGCCGCTGCCGGTGAGGATGGCACAGTGGCGGGCGCGCAGTTTTTGCACGTCATGGCGCGCCGCCGGCCCGGTAATCCATTGGCTCTTGCCATTGAGCAAAGCAGTCTTGCCATCCAGCGTGGCGGCGGCCTTGAGCGTCACCCAGGGGCGCTGGCGCTCCACCCGCGACAGAAAACCGCGATGAACACGGCGCGCCTCGCTTTCCAGCAGACCGGCAGAGGCGTCGATGCCCGCAGCACGCAGCATGGCCAGCCCGCGGCCGGACACTTCATGGTAAGGATCGACCATGGCCGCCACCACGCGTGCCAGCCCTTCCTGTACCAGTCGCTCAGCACAGGGCGGGGTGCGGCCGTGATGACTGCATGGTTCCAGCGTGACATAGGCTGTGGCGCCGCGTGGCGTGTCACCGCGCGCCAGACAGTCCTTGATCGCCTGGATTTCGGCATGATCCCCGCCCACCTGCAAGGTGGCTCCTTCGCCGATGACCTGGCCATCGCGCACCAGCACACAACCTACTCCGGGATTGGGGGCGGCACGGCGGGTGGCGGCTTCGGCCAGGCGCAGCGCCTGTTGCATGAATATATGGTCTTGCGGGGAATACGACGACATCAACAAGCCTTCCAGCGAATGAGACATGGCTGCGCAGTCCTGCGGGGTGGCGGCAGCCGGCATCAGATGGCAGGCCGGCGCCGGCATGGCGCAGCCCGCCCTGTTTCAATGATTGGACTTCTGGATTTCCCTGATCGCATCAGAGAACTCGGAAATATCCTGAAAACTGCGATAGACCGAGGCAAAACGCACATAAGCCACCTTGTCCAGCTTGGCCAGTTCGTTCATCACCATTTCGCCGATCTGGCGGCTGGATACTTCGCGTTCACCCAGCTGCAGCAGCTTGTGACAGATGCGGTCTATGGCGTCATCCACCAGCGCGGTCGGCACCGGCCGCTTGTGCAGGGCGCGCAGGAAACTGGTGCGAACCTTCTCGATATCGAATTCGGAACGATGGCCACCGGATTTGACCACCTGCGGCATGCGCACATCGGCGGTTTCAAATGTCGTGAAGCGCTTTTCGCAGGCCAGACAACGACGACGGCGACGGATGCTGGCCCCGTCCTCGCTGACTCTGGAGTCGATGACCTGGGTATCGGCATTGCCACAGAAAGGACATTTCATGACGTGTCAATCCAGTATGTTTGATGAGGTCTGATGGTAGCAGCAAAGACCTGACAGGTTAATGCCTGCAACGGTAAAGCCGCCCTGATTTGCCGCAGATAAGAAAAAAGGCAGCCCGCAGGCTGCCTTCCGTCCGGCAAGCAATTGCTTACTTGGCGTAAACCGGGAAGCGATGGCACAGCGCGGTGGCCTGTTCGGCAACGCGGGCGATGGCGGCATCGTCAGTCGGATTATCCAGGACATCGGCCACCAGATTGGCCACCATGACCGCCTCGGCTTCCTTGAAGCCACGGGTGGTGATGGCCGGCGAACCGATACGGATGCCGGAAGTCACGAACGGGCTTTCCGGGTCGTTCGGAATGGCGTTCTTGTTGACGGTGATGTGCGCACGGCCCAGCAGTGCATCGGCAGCCTTGCCGGTCAGGCCCTTGGGACGCAGGTCCACCAGGAAGACGTGACTTTCGGTACGGCCGGAGATGATGCGCAGACCGCGTTCGGCCAGGGTACGGGCCATGGCGTCGGCGTTCTTCAGCACTTGTTCCTGATAGACCTTGAATTCCGGTTGCAGCGCTTCCTTGAAAGCGATGGCCTTGCCGGCAATCACATGCATCAGCGGGCCGCCCTGCAGGGTGGGGAACACATTGCTGTTGATGCTCTTTTCGAACTCGGCCTTGGCCAGGATGATGCCGCCACGCGGACCACGCAGGGTCTTGTGGGTGGTGGAGGTCACGAAGTCGGCATGCGGCACCGGGTTCGGATACACACCAGCGGCGATCAGACCGGCGTAGTGCGCCATGTCGACCATGAAATAAGCACCGCACTTCTTGGCGATCTGGCCCATGCGTTCGAAGTCGAAGCGCAGGGCGTAGGCGGAAGCGCCGCCGATGATCAGCTTGGGCTTGGTTTCCATCGCTACGCGTTCCATGTCGTCGTAGTCGATTTCTTCCTGCTCGTTCAGACCGTAGGCCACGATGTTGAACATCTTGCCGGACAGGTTGGCCGGGGAGCCGTGGGTCAGGTGACCACCATGGCCCAGGTTCATGCCCATTACGGTGTCACCCGGCTTCAGGATGGAGAAGTACACCGCCTGGTTGGCCTGGCTGCCGGAGTGCGGCTGCACGTTGGCGTATTCGGCACCGAACAGTTGCTTCACACGGTCGATGGCCAGTTGCTCGACCACATCAACGTGTTCACAGCCACCGTAGAAACGCTTGGCCGGATAGCCTTCGGCGTACTTGTTGGTCAGCTGGGAGCCCTGGGCTTCCATCACTGCGGGGCTGGTATAGTTTTCGGAAGCGATCAGTTCAATATGATCTTCCTGGCGTTGGCACTCGGCCTTGATAGCGGCGGCCAATTCCGGGTCGAACTTGGCAATCGTCTGGTCAGCTGCAAACATCTTTGACTCTTCCATCAAAGGGTTAACGATGAGGCCATTCTACACGAATCGCCCTCTGAAACATTTTCACATGAAGCGTTTTTACCAACGTCGCTTCAGCCCTGCCCGTTCAGCTGCGACAAGTCGTCTGCGGTAAAGAACAGCGGAATGCCATCGCGGCTTTCCGGGTAAACCGCCGGCAGCACATGGACATCGCGCACCCGGCACTCCGCCATCAGTTCGCGGAAGTTCGATTCGATCAGCGCCACATTGTCCATGGCCGCCAGCGGCCAGACAAAGGCTTCCCAGTTGCGTTCGTCGCCTTCTGCCGACAGGGTGATGTGCAACTCACCGTTGTCATGGGCGGACAGAATGGCCACCGGGTCTTTCGACAACTCGCGCAGCCGGCGGATCTGGCTGCTGGCAAACACCTGCAAGGCTACTTCGAAACGGGCGAAATTGCCGGCCACCAGCGCCTGCATCACCGGCAGGGGCGGCCGGGCAATCGGGAACAATGTCACACCATCTGTATGCAATTGTTCGCCCAGGAATTTCATCAAGGGCATGCCCCAGGCGCCGACAGCACCACCCAGCTGTACCGGCGCGGCATCGCCCGGCTGCTGGATGGCCACACCCAGCAGGTAACGCAGGAACACGCCCTCTTCTTTCAGGGTGATGGCGGCACCGTTCAAGGCTTCACCAACACCATCTGCCGCGCTGGTCAAATCACGGGTCAGGCGGTACAGCCTGGCCGCATCCATCGCCACTACCGTGTCCGGATGCAGCAGTTGGCCGAATACGCGGACATCGCCATCCGAGCTGATGACGCCATGTTGGCGCAGCAAGGCGTTCAAGCCGTCTTCATCAGCAATGGCGGCAGGCAGCGTTGCCTGGTTCTTGCTGCCGGCCACCAGCACCAGCGGCAGGGCAAACACATGGGCACAGCGCCCGTCCGGCTGCTCCACTGCCGCCCGCAATGCATCCCAGACAATCTTATAAGTGTCTTGTGACGGCACCATCGCCAATGCGACCGAAATGGAGAGCAATTCGCCACGCTGCAGCATTTGCGCCATGGCATCGCGAATGGCGACAAACCACAACTCGCGATCCGCTTCTGTGGTGGCGTTCTGCACCGACAGCGCGTTGTGGATCAGCATATTGGTCAGCGATACCTGCGGGTGGTACTGGCGCGGGTCCGGAAGAGTGAGAAGCGGCTGCGACATCATGTCATCCTGCTGAAATCGGGAAAGGCCACATTGTCGCACAATCCGCCGCGCCCGGATCACCAAGCAAGCGCTTGACTTTCACTTTCAAACATAAGCATGTGCTAATTAGCGACAGAAACGGATATTTTTTAGCTTTTCGAAAATTCGGATGTTGACACTCGAGCGCGACATCCGGATAATCCGTACTCGTTGAGATGCAGCAATTGCTTCTTGATAGTTTCTCCTCTATTTCTCCTTTGTAGACTTGGCGCGGGCCTCACGGCACCGCGCATTTTTTTGTCCATTCGCCGGCCAACCCCAGTAAAAATCTGCATAACACAATGTTATTAAAGATTTTTTACATCAGAAGCACTTTTCCCCCATTCGCTGACAAGCACGCCGGGCAGCAGGACTGGCTGCTCCTGGGCATGACTGCGCATGCCAGTCACTGCCGGCAACCCAGGACAATGGAATGGCTGCTGGCCATGTTCGGATCTGCGCAATATTGCGCAGCAAATGAAACATATACTGTATACAAGTTCAAATTGTGACAAAAAAGAAAAACCGAACATGCGGAAATGTTCGGTCTTGCTGAGCGAGCAAGGCAAAACAGCGGGAATTGCGCTGTTGATCGGGGAATCCAGTCTGGGGACCAAACTGGAAATGATGAGACATCGCCAGAGAAATTAAGTTCGGACTTGAAGAAAATTCCACATCGTAGCCAAGCGGCACTGTGGCGAGCCGCACACAGCGCAGCGGCTGTCCGGCATCAGGCCAGCGCCGGGCGCGCTAGCTGCAGCCACTGCTGCACTGATGGTCGTTGCCATTGCCGGGCAGCGTAATCTGCCAGCCGCTGCGGCATGGGGTCGCCATTCAGGCGCAGGCGATTGAGCATCAGCGCCAGATCGACATCGACAATGCTCCACTCGCCAAACAGGCTGTCCCGCCCCGGTAGCAGCAACTGTTCGGCAACACGCAACAGCTTGTGGGCGGCGCGCTGGCCGCTATCCGACAAGGGCTGGCGCACTGGCCGGTAAAACACCACCAGCGTATCCCGCTCTTGCCGCAAAGGCAGCAGATCACTGCGTAACCAGGCCTGGATTTGCCGTGCCCGCGCCTTGTCCTGGGCCGATTGCGGGTACAAAGCCGGGGCGGGGAACAGCTCGTCGAGATATTCGGTAATGGCCGAAGACTCACTGAGTACGAAATCACCATGCTGCAAGGCAGGCACCCGCGCGGTCAGTGAACTGGCGGCATAGGCCGGTGCATGATTGGCCCCGTGATCCAGGTCCAGCGTGGCCAGGGTAAAGGGCAGCTGCTTTTCCTGTAGCGCCACATACACCGACATGGCATAGGGGCTGCAGTATTGGGCATCGACAGTAAGGTGTAGTGCTGCGTCACTGTGCATCGGTGACCTCCTTTGGCGGTGGCGTTAATCAGTGCCGGGCGGGTCTAGTTGCTCAGGCCCGGCGATAAAGCTGGCGCTGCTGATCTTGCCCGCGTCCACGGTATACAGACACAGCAGCTCGATCTGGCCCGGTCCCTCGGCAAAATTGCGCCTGACCATTTCATGGTCAATCACTACCTGCCCAATGACCTGACGCCGTAACAGCCTTGCATGCAGATCGGGCTCGGCGAAGCGGGCGATGGCCCGCTGGCGAATCTCGGCATGACCACGCGCCAGCAAGGTGGCAGGGTGCTGGTACTGGCAGGCATCGGCGGCATAAGTGGCTAGCCAGCCTTCCAGATCATGGGCGTTGTAGGCATCCAGCTGTTGCTGCACTACCGCTTCGGGCGACAAATACGCTGTGTCAGCCATGCAGGCTATCTCCTGTTGTCGATTGAGCGCAAAAAAAAACGGCAGCCGCAGCTGCCGTTCTTGCACATTCAGCGGGCAGTCCGCTTATTTTTCCACCTGGGTCACATCACGCACCGCACCGGTGTCGGCACTGGTGGTCATGGCGGCGTAGGCACGCAGGGCGGCGCTGACCGGACGCTGGCGGTCCACCGGCTTCCAGGCATCACGGCCACGTGCGTTCATGGCGGCACGGCGCGCAGCCAGTGCCTCGTCGCTGATGGCCAGACGGATGCCGCGGTTGGGGATGTCGATCTCGATGGTATCGCCCTCTTCCACCAGGCCGATGGCACCGCCTTCGGCTGCTTCCGGCGACACGTGGCCGATGGACAGGCCAGAAGTACCACCGGAGAAGCGACCATCAGTCAGCAGCGCGCAGGCCTTGCCCAGGCCCTTGGACTTGAGATAGCTGGTGGGATAGAGCATTTCCTGCATGCCGGGGCCGCCTTTGGGGCCTTCGTAGCGGATCACCACCACATCACCGGCCACGATCTGGTCATCCAGAATGGCGGCCACGGCATCGTCCTGGCTTTCGAAGATACGGGCACGGCCGGTGAACTTGAGGATGGAATCATCCACCCCGGCGGTTTTCACAATGCAGCCACGCTCGGCGATATTGCCGTACAGCACGGCCAGGCCGCCGTCCTGCGAGTAGGCATTGGCCTTGTCGCGGATGCAGCCAGCGGCGCGGTCGTCATCCACCGTCGGGTAACGCATGGATTGCGAGAACGCGATGGTGGTGGGCACGCCACCCGGTGCGGCACGGTAGAAGCGGCGGGCTGCGCTGTCTTCACCATGGCGCATGATGTCCCAGGCTTCCAGGCCCTCGGCCAGCGTCTTGCTGTGGATGGTGGGCACATCGCGGTGGATCAGGCCGGCACGGTCCAGCTCGGACAGAATGGCCACCACGCCACCGGCGCGGTGCACATCTTCCATATGATATTTCTGCGTGGCCGGCGCCACCTTGGACAGGCAGGGCACCGAACGCGAGATGCGGTCGATGTCGGCCATCTTGAAGTCGACTCCGGCTTCGCTGGCAGCAGCCAGCAGGTGCAGCACGGTATTGGTGGAGCCGCCCATGGCCACGTCCAGGCTCATGGCGTTTTCAAAAGCCTGCTTGGTGCCGATGGCACGCGGCAGCACGCTGGCGTCGTCCTGTTCGTAATAACGCTTGGTGATGTCGACGATCAGGCGGCCGGCACGCAGGAACAATTCCTTGCGGTCGGCATGGGTGGCTACCAGGCTGCCGTTGCCCGGCAGCGACAGGCCCAGTGCTTCGGTCAGGCAGTTCATCGAGTTGGCGGTGAACATGCCGGAGCAGGAGCCGCAAGTCGGACAGGCCGAGCGTTCCACCCGCTCCACGTCCTCATTGGAGATGGCGCTATTGGCCGCTTCCACCATGGCGTCGACCAGGTCGAGCTTGCGGATGTCGTTGCCCCATTGCACCTTGCCGGCTTCCATCGGGCCACCGGAAACAAAGATCACCGGAATGTTCAGGCGCATGGCGGCCATCAGCATGCCGGGGGTGATCTTGTCGCAGTTGGAGATGCACACCAGCGCGTCGGCACAGTGGGCATTCACCATGTATTCCACGCTATCGGCAATCAGGTCGCGGCTGGGCAGGCTGTACAGCATGCCGCCATGGCCCATGGCGATGCCGTCGTCGATGGCGATGGTGTTGAATTCCTTGGCCACCCCGCCGGCGCGTTCGATTTCACGCGCCACCAGCTGGCCCATATTGTGCAGGTGGACATGGCCGGGGACGAACTGGGTAAAGCTGTTGGCAATGGCGATGATGGGCTTGCCAAAATCCTCGTCTTTCATGCCGGTGGCGCGCCACAGGGCGCGGGCACCCGCCATGTTGCGACCGGCGGTAGAGGTTTTGGAACGGTATTGGGGCATGTCTTGTTTCCTTGATGATCAGATGCTTGCAGAGCACATTGCCGCTGACCGCGCCTGTGTTGCAGGCCGGTCTGCCTTCTCCGGGGTGCCGCTGGATCGGGCTGGCCACATTCTGTCATGGTAATGACAGGACGCGGCGGAACGCATTCCGTATAATTTCGTCCATATTCTTTTACCGCAAACGCACCGACCTGACAAATGATCGTTCATCCGCAGTTTGACCCCGTCGCCATCCACCTGGGCCCGCTGGCCATTCACTGGTATGGCCTGATGTACCTGCTGGGCTTTGGCCTGTTCCTGCTGCTGGGCAATTACCGCATCCGCCAGGGCCATGCCTTCCTCACTTCCAAGCTGCTGGACGACCTGCTGATGTATGGCGTGCTGGGGGTGGTGATTGGTGGCCGGCTGGGTGAGGTGTTGTTTTACGAGCCGGGCTATTACTTCAGTCATCCAGCGGAAATCTTCATGGTGTGGAAGGGTGGCATGTCCTTCCATGGCGGTTTCCTGGGGGTGCTGGTGGGCATGGCCTTGTTTGCCCGCAAACAGCAGCGCAGCTTCTGGGAGCTGACCGACTTTATCGCTCCGCTGGTGCCGCTGGGCCTGGCGGCCGGGCGTATCGGCAACTTCATCAATGGCGAGCTGTGGGGCCGCGTGGCCAGCCCCGACCTGCCCTGGGCCATGTTGTTTCCGCAGGCGCGGGCCAATGATCTGGCCGAGGGCCAGACTTCGTCCGACCTGCTGAACATGCTGATGCAGTATGGCGCGCTGCCGCGTCATCCTTCGCAGCTGTATGAATTCCTGCTGGAAGGCATCGCCCTGTTTGCCGTGCTGTGGATCTACAGCAGCAAGCCGCGCGCCCGTGGCCAGGTGTCGGCGGTGTTCCTGATCGGTTACGGTCTGGCGCGTTTTGTCAGCGAGTTTTTCCGCAATCCGGACGCCGGCATCTTCGGCCATTCCTACACCATCAGCATGGGCCAGTGGCTGAGCCTGCCGATGATCATCATCGGCGTGGCGCTGCTGCTATTCTTCGGCAAACGCCAGCCACGCTAGGCTATAATTGCCGCTGGCAGCTTGTAGCCTGCCATCATCAGTTTTATCCAGAAAGCCAGTCATCGACTGGCTTTTATTTGTCCTGCGGCCTTTCGCCCGCACCGCTAAGGAAATCTGGCATGAAAACCCTCAAGCTCACCCTGGCCACTGCCTTGCTGGCCTTGTCCGCCCTGGCTTCTGCCGAAGAAGCCGTGCTGAAAGTCTCCGCCATTCCCGATGAGGCCCCGACCGAACTGCAACGCAAGTTTGCGCCGCTTGGCCAGTATCTGGAAAAGGAGCTGGGGATGAAGGTGCAATTCGTGCCGGTGACCGATTACGCCGCGGTGGTGACTGCGCTCAACAGCGACAAGATCGACATGGCCTGGCTGGGTGGCTTTACCTTTGTGCAGGCCAGCCTGCACGGCAAGGTGGTGCCGCTGGTGCAGCGCGAGGAAGACAGCAAGTTCACCGCCAAATTCATCGTCAATGCAGCGACGGGCGCCAAATCGCTGCAAGACCTCAAGGGCAAGAGCTTTGCTTTCGGCTCGGCCTCCTCCACCTCCGGTCACCTGATGCCGCGCTACTTCCTGCAGAAGGAAGGCATCAAGCCGGAAACCTTCTTCAAGAACGTCGCCTACTCCGGCGCACATGACGCCACCGTGGCCTGGGTGGCTTCGGGCAAGGTGGACGCCGGTGCGCTCAATGCCTCGGTATGGGAAAAGCTGGTGCAAAGCGGCAAGGTGGATGGCAGCAAGGTGAAACTGCTGGCCACCACGCCGCCCTTCTACGATTACAACTGGACGGTGCGCGGCAATCTGGACAAGAAGCTGCAGGCCAGGATCACCAGCGCCTTCCTCAAGCTGGACCCGAAGAATCCGCAGGACAAAGCCATTCTCGATCTGCAACGTGCCAGCCGCTTCATTCCCACCAAGGCTGACAACTACAAGGGTATCGAGGCTGCGGCAGAAGCGGCAGGCCTGCTCAAGTGAGCCTGCAGTTTGACAGCGTCAGCCTACAACTGGGCGGAACAGACATCCTGCGCGCGATCAGTCTGAGCCTGGCCCAGGGGGAGCAGGCGGCGCTGATCGGACCATCCGGTGCCGGCAAGACCTCGCTGCTGTTGCTGGCCGCCACCCGCTACCGTCCCGGCCACGGCAGCATCAATCTGCTGGGCGACAATCCCTGGCATGTGTCACCGCGCTGGCTGGCCGGCTTGCGCAGCCGCATCGGCATGATCTACCAGGCAGCACCCTTGCCGGCCCGCCAGCGGGTGGTGCATGCGGTGGCAGCCGGACGACTGGGCCAGATGTCCGGCTGGAGCGCGTTGCGCCAGCTAGTGTGGCCGGACGACACGGCCGCCATCCTGGACAGCCTGCAGCGGGTGGCGCTGGCCGACAAGCTGTGGCAACGCTGCGATCAGCTGTCCGGCGGACAACGCCAGCGCGTCGGCATTGCCCGGGTGCTGCACCAGCGTCCCGCGCTGATACTGGCGGACGAACCGGTGGCAGCGCTCGACCCGCGGCTGGCCGATGACACCATCCGCCTGCTGTGCGACGAAGCCGCCGCACGCCAGTCCACCCTGCTGGTCAGCCTGCATTCGGTGGAACTGGCACTGGCTTATTTCCCGCGCATCATCGGGGTGCGCGATGGCCAGATCATGTTCGACCTGCCACGCGAGCAGGTGCATCCGGGCGTGGTCAGCGCCCTGTATGCCGGTGAAAGGCTGCGCGAGCCGGCTGAGCCACCCGCCCCAGCCGCCAGCCGCCAGGACCTGCGATGCTGAGCAGCCATCCGCGCGATCCGGCGCGCTGGCCGCGCCTGCTTACCCTGCTGCTGTGTCTGGCCTTGCTGGCCCCCAGCTTCAGCCTGACCCAGTTCAACCCGGCCACCCTGGCCAATCCGGATAGCTGGCGCACCATGGCCGGCTTTGTCGCGGGGTTCTTCCCCATGGCGCTGCAGGCGGATTTTCTGCGCGATGTGGCACGCGAAACCATCACCACGCTGGCCAGTGCCACCGCCGGCATCGCCCTGGCCATGCTGCTGGGTGCGCCGCTGGCCTTTGCCACCAGCCATGCCTTGCAGCGCCATGTGCTGGGTGGCGAGCGCCCTGCCCGTCTGGCCTGCTGGCTGGCCTCGCTGCTGCGCGGCCTGATGGTGATCTTGCGCGGCATTCCGGAAATCGTCTGGGCGCTGCTGCTGGTGCGGGCGGTCGGCCTGGGCAGCCTGCCTGCCGTGCTGGCCATCGGCCTGGCGTATGGCGGCATGCTGGCCAAGGTGTATGCCGAGATTCTGGAATCACAAACACCCGGGCTGGCTTCTGCCCTGTATCTGCAAGGGGCCAGCCGCTGGCAGTGCCTGTGGTACGGCCTGTGGCCGCAAGCCCTGCCCGAGCTGCTGAGCTATAGCGTATATCGCTGGGAGTGCGCCATTCGCGCCTCGGCGGTGATGGGTTTTGTCGGTGCCGGTGGCGTGGGCCAGTTGCTGGACACCAGCCTGAAAATGCTCAATGGCGGCGAAGTCAGCACCCTGCTGCTGGTGTTCCTGTTGCTGGTCAGCCTGAGTGAAGGCATCAGCCAGTTATCGCGCCTTGCCCTGGGCCGCGTAGCCACCACGCGCATGCTGCCGCTAATGGGCCTGCTCGCCGTGGCCGCCAGCGTGCTGTGGCTGTGGCCGGGCTGGCGGGATAGTGGTTTCGACAGCAGCGCCATCGTGCGCTTTGCCCGGGACTTCTTCCCCCCGGCCAGCGACATGCTGGCGGACATCGCCCACGGCGTTGTGGAAACCCTGGCCATGTCCGGGCTGGGCAGCGTGCTCGCTTTTATGGCTGGAGCGGTGCTGGCCATGCCGGCCGCCGGCCGGTTTGGCTGGGCTGCAAAGTGGCTGAGCCGGCTATTGCTGAACGTGCTGCGTGGCGTGCCCGACCTGCTATGGGCTGCCATGGCGGTACTGGCCGTGGGCCTTGGCCCGGCGGCCGGGGTGCTGGCGCTGGCCTTGCACACCACCGGCGTGCTGGGGCGGCTGTTTGCCGAGACACTGGAAAACGCCGACCCGGAGCCGGAGCTGGCCTTGCAGCAGGTCGGGGCCGGCAGGCTGCTGGCCTTTGCCTACGGTCAGTTGCCCACGGTATGCAGCCAATGGCTGGCCTACACCCTGTACCGCTGGGAAAACAATATCCGCAGCGCCACCGTGCTGGGCATCGTGGGCGCCGGCGGCCTGGGACAGCAGCTGTATCTGGCCTTGTCGCTGTTCCAGCAGCACCGGGCAGCCAGCCTGATCATCGCCATGCTGCTGCTCTCGTGGGCGGTGGAACAGCTCAGCCGTTATTGCCGGCAGCGCATGGGCTGATTCCTCAGCATGCACAGCTCCTTGCAACGGCAGCCTTGGGCTGCCGTTGCTTATTCCATATTCTGATAAAAAATGCAGTTTTAATCGTTTTACCTGCTGAGCAGCAGCGCCTAGCATGGGGGCCATTCACTGCACTGCCTACCGGTACTGCAGTATTGTCATCTCACTCCACAAGAGGCTTAGCCATGAAAACTCCTTCCCTGCTACTGGCGCTCACCCTGCTGGGCACTGCCGGCCATGCCCTGGCCGACCGTCTGGACGACATCAAGAAAGCCGGCGTGCTGCGCGTGGCCGCTTTCGACAGCAATCCGCCCTTCGGTTTTCTGGATGCGCAAACCCACCAGATCAGCGGGCTGGATGTGGAAGTGGCCCAGGCCATTGCCAGGAAACTGCAAGTAAAACTGGAACTGGTGCCCACCAATCCCGCCAACCGCATTCCGCTGCTGGTGGCTGGCAAGGCGGATCTGGTCGCCGCCAACTTTACCGTCACCGAAGAACGCAAGAAACAGGTGGACTTCAGCCTGCCCTACTTTGCTTCCGGTCAGCAGTTCATTGCCCGCAAAGGCAGCCTGAGCAAGCCGGAACAGCTGGCCGGCCTGCGCGTGGGGGTGGACAAGGGCACCACCCAGGAAATCTACCTGCGCGAGAAATACCGCCAGACCACGGTAGTGGCCTACGACGATACCCCGCTGGCCTTTACCGCGCTGCGTAACGGCAATGTACAGGCCATTTCGCAAGACGGCTCCAAGCTGGCTGCGCTGCTGGCCAATGCCCCGGACAAGGCCAAGTACGAGCTGGCGCCCTTTACCCTGACCCGCGAATACCAGGCCATCGGCCTGCCCAAGGGCGAAGCCCGCCTGAGCAAGGCAGTGAATGACACGCTGCTGGAACTGGAAAAGTCCGGCCAGGCCCGCAAGATCTACGACCGCTGGTTCGGCCCCAAGACCAAGGCTCCGCTGCCGCGTGATTTCAAGATCGGCGACGCTGCCTGATTTTTCCCCGGATCAGCCCACCGGCCTGCGCCTCGGTCGCACGGGTCGGTTTTCTGCGTTTTCATCCCCCTTACGGAAAGAATGGACAGATGACTCCGCCTTCCTGGCTGGGACAAGGCTGGCTGGCGCCGCACTATCTGGGCTGGCTGCTGCATGGGGCAGCCATGACGGCCGCACTGGCACTGTGTGTCAGCCTGGCTGCCAGCTTGCTGGGCATCTTGCTGTGCGCAGCACAGGATAGCCCGCTGCGCGTACTGCACTGGCCTGCCCGTCTGTTTTGCAGCCTGCATCGCAACACACCGCTGCTGGTGCAGGTTCTGCTGTGGTATTTCGGCGTGGGTGGCCTGCTGCCGGATCAGGCCATGCAATGGCTGAACAGCCCGCACCAACTGGCGCTGCCGCTGGGCTTGAGCCTGTCCTGGCCCTCGTTTGAATGGCTGGCTGCCTGGATTGCCCTGTCCTTGTATTCGGCCTGCTTTATCAGCGGAGAACTGGCCGCCGGCCTGCGCACCGTCGGCAGCGGGCAGCGGCTGGCTGGCCGGGCCCTGGGCATGAGCGAGTGGCAGATTTTCCGCCTTGTCGTGCTGCCGCAGGCATTGCGCCATATTCGTCAGCCGCTGCTTGGCCAGTACACCGCCATCATCAAGAACACCTCGCTGACCATGGCCATTGGCGTGGCCGAGCTGTCCTATGCCTCTCGCCAGGTGGAAAGCGAAACCCTGCTGGCCTTTCAGGCCTTTGCCGTGGCCACCTTGTTCTATCTGCTGCTGGTCATCGCAACACAGCTGGCCGGGAGCCGGCGCAGCGCCGAGGAGCCTGGCCGATGATGCTGAGCTTGCTGCATGACAATCTGGACTATCTGCTGTGGGGCAATCTGGCCCAGGGCCAGCCAGGCGGGCTATTGCTCACCGTCGGCATCAGCCTGGCCGCAGGCGTGCTGGCCACGCTGGGTGGGCTGGCCGGGGGGGTTGCGCTGTGCATGGGTGGGCCGCGGCTGTGCCGGGTACTCAACACGCTGGTGCAGATCCTGCGGGCCATCCCGGTGCTGATGCTGATTTTCTGGTGCTATTTTCTGCTGCCGATCCTGTTCGGCATCGACATTCCTGGCGTGTTGACGGTGATTGCCGCGCTGGCGCTGATCAATGCCGCTTATCTCAGCCAGTCGGTCAAGGCCGGCATCGATGCCATCGGCGACGGGCAGTGGCGTGCGGCGCAGGCCCTGGGCATGACCCGCTGGCAAGCCCTGCGCTACATCATCCTGCCGCCGGCCTTGCGCGCCATGTTGCCGTCCTTCGTCAACCAGTGGATCACCTTGCTGAAAGACAGCTCGCTGGCCTATGTGGTGGGCGTGGCGGAATTCACCTTTGTCGCCACCCAGATCAACAACCGCGAGCAGGTCTATCCCTTGCAGATCTTCGGCCTGCTGGCCATCGGCTATCTGTTGCTGTGCAGTGCGCTGGAATGGCTGGGCCGGCGCGCCGGCCGCATGCCGGCCTGAAGGCGTCCTGCCGCGCAAGCAGGCGCAGCTTGGCCGACGCACCATGCGCTCCGGCGCAATGCTGCGCCATCGACTACACTGGCTACAGATTGAACGGGCTGATGAGCGAGGGCTTCCACATGCATGTCAAGGTTCTGGGTGCGTCCGCCGGTATCGGACAAGCGGCGCGTACCACCAGCTTTCTGGTCGATGGCAACTGCCTGATCGACTGTGGCACCGGTGTTGCCGACCTCGATACCGACGCGCTGTTGCAGATCGACACCGTGCTGCTGACCCATAGCCACCTGGACCACAGCGGCAGCCTGCCCTTGCTGGCCGATGCCCATGTGACCCACGGCGGCAGGGGGCTGGACGTCTACACCCAGCAGGAAACCATCAGCGCGCTGCAGCAGCACATGTTCAACGGCCTGCTGTGGCCGGACTACACCAAGGCAGCCCCCGGCAATATGCCATGGGTGAGGCTGCATGCACTGGAAGTGGGCGATTCGATTTCCCTGCCCGATGGCATTGCCACCGCCCTGCCGGCGGAGCACAGCGTGCCGGCACTGGGCTGGCTGCTGGAAGGTCCATGGCGGGCGCTGGCCTTTACCGGCGACTCCGGCCCCTGCCTGCCTTTCTGGCACTGGATCAGCCATGTCCCGTCATTGACGGATGTGATTTGCGAATTGAGCTATCTGAGCGAGCAGTCGGCCCTGGCGCTGAAAGGCGGCCACATGTCCCCCGCCCTGCTGCTGCCACTGCTGGAAATCCTGCCACCCAATGTCCATGTGTGGATCACCCACACCGAAAGCAGCCTGCGCAGCCAGCTGCTGGAGCAGGTGCGCAAGGAACTGCCCTCGCTATTGCACCTGCATCCGCTGGAGCAAGGCATCAGCATCGAGTTGTAAGAGCCGGTAACAAAACCCCGGCGCCAGCGTTACGCTGCCTTGGCCCGGATTCTCCACGAGGTTTTGTCAGCGCTTCCCGGGGGAGATGGAACAGAGTGACAGCCGCTTACGGGCTGCTGCCGTAAATGCGCTGCAGCGGTTGCATGATGCGCGCCAGCCGGCCGCTGCGACGGACATGCTCAAAACCAGCGCGGACCTGTTGCACCAGCACCTCGCTGGTATCACGGTTGAACACCATGTACAGGCCGGACTCCAGCTCGCTCAGCACATAAACCGGCTCGATCTGGCTGCAATCCAGGCCGTGCGGCGCACACTTGGCCAGCCCCAGCGGCACCAGATCGATGCGGCCAGCCTGCAACATCGGCAATAGCAGGTCGCTGGAGCTGACCACCATCAGGGTCTTGTCACCGCCTTCGGCAAAGCCCTTGCGCCGCAGGTATTCCTCGCGGAAATCCATATTGACCACGCCGATGCGATAGCGCCGGGCATCATCCAGGCTGTGCACCACCACGTCGCCACGCCCTTTCTTGCGAAACAGCGCGATGCGGTTGGTCACCAGCGGGCCTATCCACTTGAATTTGTTCTCGCGTTCCGGGGTTCTGGCCACCGGATACATCAGGGTGCCGGGCCGGGCCAGCGTGGTGGTGTAGATTCTGGCCCAGGGCTGGATATCCACCTGGTAGGGCAAACCGGCGCTGGCCAGGGTGGCGCGCACGATGTCGGTGCAATAGCCCTGTATCGCCCCATCCTGCCGATAGGAAAAAGGCAGGTTGTCTTCTGCCAGCACCGGCAGTGTTGCAGCCAGCGCCCAGCTGCTGCAGACCGCCAGCCCGCAACACATTGCCACCCACTTGATCAAAAAGCGCATCATCGCGTCATCTGCGGCCTGAAGCCGTCTGCTTGTAAACGACTGATGCCGGCCTGCGCGACCGGCATCTGCAATGACAGCAGTATAAGTGTTTATACCGATGGCCGGTACTGATTCATTCGCTGGCGACGACCTCGAAGCCGGCATCCACCACGGCGGCCGCCAGTTCTTCCGGCGACACGGTCGCCGCATCGTACACGACGTGTGCCTGCTTGCTTTCCAGGCTGACCTCGGCGCTGCTGACACCCGCCATGGTGGACAATACCTGGCTGATGCTGTTGGCGCAGCCGCCGCAGCTCATGCCTTCGATATGCAGTTTCAGTTCGCTCATGCTCGTTCCTTTCCGTTTATTTCCAGCGGCGCAGCAGCAGCGAATTGCTGACTACCGACACCGAACTCATGGCCATGGCAGCCCCTGCCAGTACCGGATTCAACAATCCCAATGCCGCCAGCGGAATGCCGAGCGCATTGTAGATGAAGGCAAAAAACAGGTTCTGCCGGATTTTTCCCAAGGTGGCACGCGACAGGCGGATGGCATCGGCCACCTGTTGCACATCACCACGCATCAGGGTGATGTCGGCGGTTTCCAGTGCCACATCCGCGCCGCCCCCCATGGCGAAGCTGACATCGGCGAGCGCCAGCGCCGGGGCATCGTTGATGCCATCGCCCAGCATGGCCACCTGCAGGCCGGTCGCCTGGAGTTCGCGCAGCGCATCCGCCTTGTCCTGCGGCCGCAAACCGGCGCGATAGTCGTCAATGCCGGCCTCGGCAGCGATGGCGGCGGCCGTCGATGGATTATCGCCGGTCAGCATGATGACCCGCACCCCCATTTGCTGCAAGCTGCGCACCGCGGCGGCCGAGGTGGGACGCAAACGGTCGGCGACGGCCAGCAGGCCAAGCAAGACATCATCGCGGGCGACGGCAATCACGCTCTGCCCCGGTGCACGCCATTCTGGCGGTAAGGGCTGGCTGCAGGCCCACTCCGGCCGCCCGACCCGTATCCTGCCATATCCTTCCAGCTCGGCAATCACCCCCTGCCCCACTTCGGCACGGAAGGACTGCAGCGCCAGCAAGGGTAGCTGACGCGCAGCCGCCTGTTGCAGCAGCGCCAGCGCCAGCGGGTGTTCCGAGCCGCTCTCCGCACTCGCAGCCAGGCGCAGCAACTGCTCCTGATCGCCATCGGCAGCCCAGAGGTGGCTGAGCTGCGGCCGGCCTTCGGTCAGCGTACCGGTCTTGTCCACCACCAGCAGCTGGATGCGGCCGGCGCTTTCCAGTGCCGTGGCATTGCGAAACAGCATGCCGCGGCTGGCCCCCTTGCCGACGCCCACCATCACGGCGGTCGGCGTCGCCAGCCCCAGCGCGCAGGGGCAGGCAATCACCAGCACCGCCACCGCATTGATCAATGCCTGGCTCCAGTCGCCCAGCCAGCAGCCGTTGAGCAACAGGGTCAGCACCGCCAGGCCGGCCACCACCGGCACAAACACCCCGGCAATACGATCGGCCAAACGCTGGATCGGTGCCTTGCTGCCCTGCGCCTGCCCGACCAGCCGGATGATTTCCGCCAGCTGGGTGTGGGCGCCAACACTGACCGCGCGTATTTTCAGCATGCCTTGCAGATTGCGGGTGGCGGCATAGACCTTGTCGCCCACCGTCTTGGCCAGCGGCATGCTCTCGCCAGTCAGCATGCTTTCATCGAGGCTGGCCTGGCCTTCCAGTACCACCCCGTCCACCGGCAGGCTTTCACCGTGGCGCACCAGCACCACATCGCCCACCTGCAACTGGTCCACCCCGATCTCCTGCAGGCTGCCGTCACGCTCTATGCGTGCGGTACGCGGTGCCAGCCGCAACAGGCTGGCTATGGCCCCGGCACTCTTGCCACGCGCGCGCGCCTCCAGCAGCTTGCCCAGCAACACCAGGGTAATCACCGCCGCACTGGCCTCGAAATACACATGTTGCTGCTGCCAACCCGAAAGGGTGACCACGGTGGACAGCAACCAGGCCATGCTGGTGCCCAGCGCCACCAGCACATCCATATTGGCCCCGCCGCTGCGCAGCGCATGCCAGGCACCGCGATAAAAGCGCCAGCCGATGAGGAACTGCACCGGTGTTGCCAGGGCCAGTTGCAGGCCGCGTGGCAGCATCAGCTGGTGCCAGCCGAACAGCATGGCCAGCATTTCCAGGAAAAATGGCAGGGTGAGCAAGGCCGAGGCGGCAAACCACAGCAGCTCGCGCCGGTATGACTGCGTCTGCGCGGTGCCATCCTGGCCGGCATCCTGCTGCAGCGTGGCTGTGAAGCCGGCCCTGCTCACCGCTGCCAGCACGTCGGCCGGCTGCACGGTGCCGGTGGCAAACTGCAGGCGGGCAGTGGCGGTGGCGAAATTGACCTCGGCAGTGCACAGCGGCAGTTTGTTCAGCACTTTTTCCAGACGTACCGCGCAGGCGGCACAGCTCATGCCGGCGATAGCCAGTTGCAGTTGCTGCTGCGGCAGGCTGAAGCCGGCTTTATCGATGGCCGCCTGCAGTTGGGCGATGCTGGTGGCCGCCGGCTGGTAACGGATGAGCGCCTGTTCGCTGGCGAAGTTGACACTGGCACTGACGCCATCCAGCCGGTTCAACACCTTCTCCAGGCGGATGGCGCAGGCCGCGCAATGCATTCCGGCAATGGGCAGGGTAATGACAGATTCATTCATGACGGCCTCCTCGGGATGTCAGTATATACCCCCAAGGGGTATATGAACACCACCATCAAGCAAACGCCAGGCATGAAAAAGCCGCAGGGCCTGCGCGCTGCGGCAGCGGATGCAACAGGATGCACGTCAGATCCAGTTACGCTTCCAGAACAGCCAGATCAGCCCGCCGGCAATGGCGGCCATCAGCCCCAGCACGGCAAAATAGCCATAGTGCCAGTGCAGCTCCGGCATGTTTTCAAAGTTCATGCCATAGATGCCGGCAATCAGGGTCAAGGGCATGAAGATCATGCTGAACACGGTCAGCACGCGCATTTGCAGGTTCAGCCGGTGCGACTGGGTGGACAGATACAGGTCCAGCATGTCGGCCACCATTTCGCGTGACATTTCCAGCGATTCGATGACATGCATGGTGTGGTCATAGGCATCGCGCAGATAGACCTGGGTTTCCTGCCGGATCAGGCTGAATTCGCCACGGGTCATGGTCAGCAGCATCTCGCGCAGGGGCAGGATGGAGCGGCGCAGCTTGAGACAATCATGTTTCAGCCGCTGCACCTTGTTGAGCACACCCACTTCGCGGCCACGCAGCAGCAGCTGATCCGTCCGCTCGACATGCTCGGTAAACTGGCTGAGCACGCCGAAATAGTCGTCGATGATGGCATCCAGCAGTGAATACGCCAGATAGTCCGCGCCCTTGCCGCGCAGCACGCTGTGCGGATTGCGCAGCCGTTCGCGCACCGGCTCGAACACCCCGGTCGGCCTTTCCTGAAAACTCAGGACAAAGTTTTCTCCCACCACCAGATACATCTGGTCATAACTGAGCCGGCCACCGTTTTTGGGAAAATCGAACACCCGCGTGGCGATGAACAGATAGTCGCCATAGTCTTCCAGCTTGGGACGCTGACGATTATTGAGAATGTCCTCCTGCACCAGCGGGTGCAGCTGGAATCGCTCGCCGATGGCCTGCATCACGGCGGGGTCGTGCAGGCCATAGACATTCAGCCATTGTATCGGCTGTGCCGGCTGATGGGCCAGCCCGGCGGCAATGCTGTCAAAACGGTTTTCAGTCAGCTGCTGCGGCCCGAATTCCACCAGGGCCAGGCTGGAGCTGGAGAGTTTCTGCTCGCCGACTGGCAGCAGGCTGCCGGGTGCCTCGCCCAGGCTGGGCACCCGTTGTTTCACTTCGGCATGGCGCATGATTAAAGCTGGCTGACGTCGAGTTCGAAACCGACATTCTTCCACTGCAACACTTCCTGACGGAAGGCGCTGGCAGTCAGCGGATTATCATTCAGCCAATTCTGACTCATGGTCAGCACAAAACCTTTCACATCCAGCTTGAGGTCGAGCAATTCCGGCAGGGTGATGGCCATGCGGCTGCGATAGAACAATACCGCCAGCCGCAGCGCGACCACGGCCTGCCACAAGGCGGGGTCGTTCACCACCTGCTGCATCTTGCCCATGTCGCCGCGATGGCCCAGCACGATGGTGGCCAGCATGGCCTGTTCGCGCTTGGAAAAACCCGGCATGTCGGCATTTTGCAGGATATAGGCCGAATGCTTGTGGTAAGCGGTATGGGCGATGGTCAGGCCGATTTCATGCAGCCGGGCCGCCCAGATCAGCCGCTTGAGCATGTCCTGGTCCACATCCTCGCCCGCCACCATGCGGTACAGCCGCTCTGCCAGGGCCTGCACCCGCTCGCTTTGCGGCACATCCACGTGATAACGGCGCTTGAACAGCTGCACCGTGCTTTCGCGCATGTCCTTTTCGCGCTGGCGCCCCAGCAGGTCGTAGAGCACGCCATCGCGCAACGCGCCTTCGGCCACGGTCATCTTGCTGATGCCCAGTTCTTCGAAAATGGCGATCATGATGGCCAGCCCGCCCGGCAGCACCGGCAGGCGGTCGGCCTTCAGGCCGTTCAGGCTGACGTTTTTCAGGGATTCGCGCTTGATCAGTTCGGCACGCAGTTGCAGCATGCCTTCCAGCGTGATGTCGGAAGCCGACCAGTCGTTGATTTCCAGGATGTCGCGCAAGGAACGGGCGGTGCCCGAGGTCCCCACCGCCAGTTGCCATTCTTCCGGGCGGTATTCGGTGGTGATGCGCTGGATTTCATTGCGCGCGGCCAGCGTGGCATCGGCAAAATTGCTGCGGCTGAGCTTGCCATCGGCAAAATAGCGCATGCTGTAGCTGACACAGCCCAGCGGCAGGCTTTCGGTTACATGGGCCTTGAACTGGCTGCCGATGACAAATTCGGTCGAACCGCCGCCAATATCCACCACCAGCCGTCTTTCCTTGGTGGCGGGCAGGGAATGCGCCGCACCGATATACACCAGCCGTGCTTCTTCGCGCCCGGCGATGATTTCGATGGGAAAGCCCAGCAGCGCTTCGGCGCGCTGAATGAAATCGGCCGAGTTTTTGGCTACCCGCAGGGTATTGGTGCCGACGATGCGCACCTGGGCCGGGCTGAAGCCGCGCAGGCGCTCGCCAAAGCGGGCCATGCAGGCCAGGGCTTTTTCCTGGGTGGCGTCGTCCAGGTATTTGTCGGCAGTCAGGCCCGCGCCCAGACGCACGGTTTCTTTCATGGCATCCAGCGGGTACAGCTGGTCTTCTACAACACGGGACACTTGCAGACGGAAGGTGTTGGACCCCAGGTCGACCGTGGCCAGCACATCCGGGGTGGGCAGGGTTGTGGTCAAAGGCTAGCCTTTTCCAATATGGTTTGCTGCGCGGCCATGCTCAGGGCTCAGCCTGTAAGCGGCCACGCCATGGATTATTCAATAAAAAATGGCAGTAACATGCGCGATGTTACCGCCATTCATGCTGTTGCGTCATTGCGCTTGATCAGTGACCCAGGGTTTCCCGCTTGATGTCTTCCAGCGAGGTATGGCGGATATCCTTGCCCTTCACCAGGTAAACCACGTACTCGGAGATGTTCTTGGAATGGTCGCCAATGCGCTCGATGGCCTTGGAAATGAACAGGGTGTCGATGGACATGCTGATGGTGCGCGGGTCTTCCATCATGAAGGTGATCAGCTGGCGCAGCTCGGCGGCAAAGTCGTCGTCCAGCCGCATGTCTTCTTCGGCCAGTTCCAGTGCCGCGCTGGCATCCAGCCGGGCAAAGGCGTCCAGTGCGCGGCGCAGCATGGCCAGGGCCACTTCCGCCATCTTGCGGATTTCGCGGAAGCGCGGCATCTGGTAGCGCTCGGACTGGTAGATGGTTTTGCCCATGCGCGCGATTTTTTGCGCCTCGTCACCGATGCGCTCCAGATCGGTAATGGTCTTGATCACGGTGATGATGATGCGCAGGTCGCTGGCGGCCGGCTGACGGCGCGCGATGATGTGCTGGCAATCATCGTCGATGGTGACTTCCATCGAATTGACCAGCGCGTCTTCGGTAATCACCTTGTCGAACTTGGCGATGTCACCGGACATGAGCGCATCGATAGCAGAGAGGATCTGTTGTTCCACCAGACCGCCCATTTGCAGGACGCGGGTGCGGATGGTTTCCAGTTCCATGTCGAACTGCTTGGAGATGTGTTCTGCCATGTCTGCCTCTTGAACGAATCCGGATTGCAATGAATAGATGATGGTAAGCCGGCCTGATGACAGGCTGATGACATTTAATCAAAACGGGCCTGTCAGCGACAGGCCCGGCGGCATGCGACAACGGGCTTAGCGGATGACTTCCACGCCATCCTGGCGGCCCAGCACCAGCACATCGGCGCGACGACGGGCAAACAGGCCACAGGTCACGACGCCGGCGATATGGTTGATGGCTTCTTCCAGCTCCACCGGGGTGTTGATGGTGAGGCCGTGCACATCGAGAATCAGGTTGCCGTTGTCGGTCACCACGCCCTGGCGCAGTTCCGGGTGGCCACCCAGTGCCACCAGCTGGCGGGCCACCGAGCTGCGGGCCATCGGAATGACTTCGATCGGCAGCGGAAACTTGCCCAGCTTGAGCACATACTTGCTTTCATCGGCGATGCAGATGAACTGATCGGCTACGCTGGCCACGATTTTCTCGCGGGTCAGCGCGGCGCCACCGCCCTTGATCATGTGCAGGTGATGATTGATTTCATCGGCACCGTCGATGTACACCTCGAGCTTTTCCACCTCGTTCAGCTCGAATACCGGGATGTGATGCGCTTTCAGGCGGGCGGTGGAGGCTTCCGAGCTGGAGACCGCGCCCTTGATACGGCCTTTGATGGTGGCCAGTTCTTCAATGAAGAGATTGACCGTGCTGCCAGTGCCCACACCGACGATACAGTCGTCCGGCACGAATTCCAGCGCCTTTTGGGCCACGGCCAGCTTGAGTTGGTCTTGGGTCAGCATGTTGATACCTCCATCAGGTGAGTTCGATTCCGCATTCAGACAGGGATTATCCCACATCGGCTGGCTTCTGTCGGTGCGCCAGCCATCACTGCGCCGGCATCAGCAGGCAGATGGCTTGTGCTTCGATTGCCTCGCCACGTCCCAGATAGCCCAGCTTCTCATTGGTCTTGCCCTTCACATTGACCGCATTCACGGCAATGCCCAGATCGGCGGCGATGCAGGCGCACATGGCATCGATGTGCGGTGCCAGCTTGGGGCGCTGTGCGATCAGCGTGGCGTCCACATTCACCACCTGCCAGCCGGCCGCCCTTACCCGTGCCGCCGCTTCGCGCAGCAATACCCGGCTGTCCGCCCCCTTGAAACGGGCATCGGTATCCGGAAAGTGCCGGCCGATATCGCCCAGCGCGGCTGCTCCCAGTATGGCATCAGTAATGGCATGCAGCAGGGCATCGGCATCGGAATGCCCCAGCAGGCCATGGCTGTGCGGGATGGTCACGCCGCCCAGGATCAACGGGCGGCCTTCCACCAGCTGATGCACGTCGTAACCTTGTCCAACTCGGAACATGCTGTTCACTCCTTTCTTGCGGCCAGAATGGCACGCGCCAGTGCCAGATCGCGCGGGTAGGTCACCTTGAAATTCTGCGCATCGCCTTCCACCAGCCGCGGCTTGTGTCCATATTGCTCCACGGCGGAGGCTTCGTCGGTGATATCCGCCACCGTGGCCGCGGCCAGTGCCTCGGCCAGCAGCCCGGCACGGAACATTTGCGGCGTCTGCGCCAGCCACAGCCCCTGGCGCGGCACGGTGGCACTGATGCGGCCTTCGCCATCCGCCCGCTTCACCGTATCCGGCACCGGCAAGGCCAGCAGGCCGCCTACCGCATCGTCAGCCAGGGTGGCAATCAGCCGCTCCACCGCCGCCACCGACAGGCAGCAGCGGGCGGCATCATGCACCAGCACCCAGTCCTGCTCGCCAGCCTCCATGGCCTGCAAGCCATTGCGCACGCTTTCGGCGCGGCTGGCTCCCCCCACGCGCAGCACGCTGAGCTTGGGCAGGTCCCATTCGAAATCATCAAACCATTCGTCACCGGGCGAGATCACCACCACCACCCGGCTGATGGCTGCCACCTGCGACAAGACCTGCAAGGTGTGCCACATCAGCGGACGATTGTTCAGTTGCAGGTATTGCTTGGGGCTGGGGCCGCCAAAGCGGCTGCCGGAACCGGCGGCCGGCACCAGGGCAAGATAGCGGCTCATGCGGCCTCCCCTGACGGCGGGTTCTCCAGCGTGCGCCACAGGCAACTGCCCTTGACCGCCTTGTCCAGCTCGCCCAGATAGCTCTGGTGTGCGGCCAGTTCTTCCTCGCTGGCCCGGCGTACCGACAGCGGCTTGCGCTCGAAATGGATGTCGCCGGCTTGCTGGCTGCCATTGTCGACATCGATGTCCATGACCAGGCTTTCCTGGCCGCGGGTCATCCACAGATAGACTTCCGACAGCAGTTCGCAGTCGATCAGCGCGCCGTGCAGGGTACGGTTGGAGCGGTCGATTTCAAAGCGGTCGCACAAGGCGTCCAGGCTGTTGCGCTTGCCGGGAAACTGGTCGCGCGCCATGGCCAGGGTGTCGGTCACCTGCGCCGCCACATCCTTGACGAGCGGCAGGCCCAGGCGGTCGAATTCGGCATTGAGGAATTTGACGTCAAACGGCGCGTTATGAATGATCAGCTCGGCCCCGCGCATGAAGTCGGCCAGCTCGGCCGCCACCTGGGCAAAGCGCGGCTTGCCCTCCAGCGAGGCCAGAGAAATGCCGTGCACCCGTTCGGCATCCGGGTCGATATCGCGTTCCGGGTGAATGTACAGATGCAGATGCTTGCCGGTGAGCTTGCGGTTCACCATTTCCAGCCCGGCGAATTCAATGATGCGATGGCCCTGATCGGGATCGAGGCCGGTGGTTTCAGTATCGAGAATGATCTGTCTCATGCTGCTGCTTTCAGGCGAACCGGCCTGCGCCGGTCGCAATCAATAACTCTGTCAGGGGGATTTACAGGGTGTCGACGCCACGGTTGGCCAGCTGGTCGGCGCGTTCGTTGAACTCATGGCCGGCATGGCCCTTGACCCAGCGCCACTCGACATGGGTGTGACGGTTGCGTTCGGCATCGAGCGCCTGCCACAGATCGGCATTCTTCACGGGTTCCTTGGCGGCGGTTTTCCAGCCACGGGCCTTCCAGCCGTGGATCCACTCGGAAATGCCTTTCTGCACATATTGCGAGTCGGTGTAGACCACCACACTGCAAGGCCGGTTCAATGCCTCCAGCGCGCGAATCACCGCCAGCAGTTCCATGCGGTTATTGGTGGTGCCGTGCTCGCCACCAAACAATTCCTTTTCCTTGCCCTTGAAACGCAGCAGCGCACCCCAGCCACCGGGGCCCGGATTGCCCTTGCAGGCACCATCGGTATAAATCTCAACGCGATCTTCAGTTGTCATGTGTCTCTGTCAGTTCCGCCCCGTCCTGCCGACCGGGCATGGTCATTCTGTGCAGGCTGCCGCGCACCGGCGGTGGTGGCGGCTTGCTTGCGGGTAGGGTGGCGTTCGTTGCCGGCGGCCACTACCAGCCCCTGTGCCGACTTGGCGGCTTTCCACTTGGGGGTAATCAGCCGCATGCCGCGCTGGCGCTTGATGGCTTCGATGCCATATACACCGGCGGCCAGCGGCCACCATTTGTCGCCTGCGCGCTCCAGGAAACCAAAGCGCTCCAGCCAGTCGCGCTGCGAAACGGGGGGGGCATAAGCCATGAAACAGCCGGCGACCGGCTCCAGATCGAGCAGCTTCAGCCAGTCGCGGATGCGGATCAGCGGGAAAAAGTTGCCACGCCACGGCGTGTCCGCCCGCCCTTGTATCAGGCGGCGCACCCCCCACAGGGACACCGGATTGAAGCCGGTCATCAACAGACGCCCTTCCGGCACCAGCACTCTTTCCACCTCGCGCAGTACCTGGTGCGGCTCGGTGGTAAAATCCAGCAGATGCGGCATCACCAGCAGATCCAGGCTGCGCGATTCAAAAGGCAGTTGGGCCGGGTGACAGATGATCTGCGCCGCCTCACCGCTTTCTGCCGCCCGGCATTGCCAGGGAATGCGGTTGGCCGCCAGGAAGTCCACCTCCGGCAGGCCCATCTGCACTGCATGAAAACCGAAAATATCGGCAACAGCCCGATCGAAAAACGCCTGTTCGCACTCCAGCAGGTAATGTCCCAGTTCGGTCGTGGCCAGCCACGTGGAAAACGCTTGCATCATTGAAGGAGTCCGATCCGACCATGTTTACCATTACCCCCGTTCGGGCATTTGCCGACAATTATATCTGGGTTTTGCAGCAGGGCACCGGCGCACTTGCAGTTGATCCGGGCGAAGCGGCACCGCTGATCGCCTTTCTGGAGCATGGCGGTCTGGCGTTGCAAGGCATTCTGATCACCCATCATCATGCCGACCACTGTGGCGGACTGGCCGAGCTGTTGCAGCGCTGGCCACAGGCCAGAGTCTATGGGCCGGCGACGATCAGCGGGGTGAATCAGCCCGTTGCGGAAGGCGGGCGGATCGACTGGCAGGGCTATCAGTTCGAGGTATTGGCCCTGCCCGGCCACACGCTGGACCACCTGGCCTATTACGGTCATGGCCAGCTGTTTTGCGGCGACACCCTGTTTGGCGCCGGCTGTGGCCGCCTGTTTGAAGGCAGCCCGGCCCAGATGCTGGCCTCACTGGACAAGCTGGCCGCCCTGCCGGATACCACGCGCTTTTACCCGGCGCACGAATATACCTTGTCCAATCTCAAGTTTGCGCTGGCAGTCGAGCCGGACAATGACGAGATACAGCTGCGTCAGCTGCTGGATCAAAAGCAGATCGCCATGGGTTTGCCCACGCTGCCCACCGAGCTGGGGCTGGAGAAAACCACCAACCCCTTCATGCGCTGCAGCAAACCGGCAGTGCAACAGCAGGCCAGCCGACAGGCCGGGCAGGCGCTGCAGGACCGCCTGCAGGTGTTCACAGTGTTGCGCGAATGGAAAAACAACTTCCGCTGACATGCATTCCGGGTAGATCATTCTTGCCAAAAGGCTGGCTGCCAATCTTTATTAAATCTAGCGACTCATTCAAGCAAAGCTCATGAAATGATTTGTCTTTTTCGATTGACACACCCTTGGGGGGTGTTTAGCATCGGCCGAGATCAGAATTCCGGGCTGGCCAAATGAAAAGAATTACACCATTGGCACTTTCGTTGTCATTTGCATTTTCCGTTTCATCCTTGGCACATGCCGATTCAGGGGCCTTCCGCCAGTCAGTCGGCGTCGACGAAGCCCAGGCCGCCGGCCTGGACATGATGCTGCTGAACTCCAGTCTGCTGCGTAATGGCGACAATGTCTGGGAACGCGCGCGCGAAGGTTTCCAGCTGACCGAAGTCAACGCCGACATCGTCCGCAAGCAGGAACGCCTCTACAGCAGCAAGCCCGAATACTTCAAACGCATGCTGGACCGCAGCCACAAATACCTGTTTCACATCATGAATGAAGTGGAACGCCGTGGCATGCCGACCGAAATCGCCTTCCTGCCCATCGTGGAAAGCGCCTTTGTCCCCACCGCCAATTCACCGGTAGGTGCAGCCGGGCTGTGGCAGTTCATGCCGGCTACCGGCCGTCATTACGGCCTGGAACAGACCTGGTGGTACGATGGTCGCCGCGATGTGATGGAAGCTACCCGCGCCGCGCTGGATTATCTGCAGAATCTGTACGCGCAGTTTGGCGACTGGAATCTGGCACTGGCCGCCTACAACTGGGGCGAGGGCAATCTGGCGCGCGCCATTACCCGTGCCCAGGCCGCCGGTCTTGAGCCGACCTACGAAAACATCAAGATGCCGAATGAGACACGCAATTACGCTCCCAAGCTGATTGCCGTGCGCAACATTCTCAGCCAGCCGGAAAAATTCGGCGTCAAGCTGGATAAATTCCCCAACAAGCCCTATTTCGTCGCAGTGTCCACCGGTCGTCACATGGACATCGAGGTAGCGGCCAAGATGGCCGGCATTTCCGTTGCCGAATTCAAGGAACTGAATCCTGCCTTCAATCTGCCGGTATACGCCCACAAGCCGGGCCGGCAGATGCTGATCCCGCTGTCCAAGGCCGACAAGTTCGATTACAACCTGTCGCACTGGAACAAACCCTTGCTCAGCTGGCAGGTATACACCCCGAGCACGGATGAAAACATCACCAGCGTGGCCGAGCGCTATGGCATGAGCACCGCCGAGCTGCAAAACGTCAACAAGGTAGGCTCGCGCAATCTGGCGGCCGGTCGCCCGGTACTGGTTGCCTTGCGTGGCAAGAGTGACGGCGCCAGCCCGCTGGATGCCGGTGATGGCAACCTGGGGGATGGCAGCAGCCTGATCGCCAGCACAACCACGGTGACAAGCTCGCCGGTGCTTGCCAGCAGTGCAGAGACGCCGGTGCTGGCTAGTGCTGCGCCCGCCAGCATCGCCAAAGCGCAGCCAGTCAGCAGCAAGCCGCTAGCCGTCGCAGCAGCCAGCGCGGCCGCGCCGACGGTTGCCAGCACGGTTGCCCCAACGCAACCGACGATCATTGCCGACAGCACACCGGTGGTCAAACCGGCGCTGAGCGCCGCACCGGCCGCAGCGGCCAAACCGGTATTGCTGGCCAAGGCGGAAGCACCCAGCCTGCCCTCCGGCAACACGCCGCCACCCAAGCCGCTGGAAGCCCGCCTGGCCAGCGTCAACCCGGCTGCCAGCCAGCATACTGTTGCCAGTGGCGATACCCTGTTCAATATCGCCCGTCGCTACAATGTCAGCGTGGCCGACCTGAAAGCCTTTAACAACCTGACGGATAACACCGTCAAGCTGGGGCAGGTCATCAAGGTCAAGGGCAATCCTCTGGCTGCCAATACCATGCTGGCAGAGGCAGTGCCGGCGCCCAGTGCGCAGGATGAGGCCCTGGTCAAGGTCAGCAGCAGCATCGCCCCGGCGAGCGGAGCGGTACCGGCCGAATACGTGGTGCAGCGTGGCGATACCGTCTACAGCATCGCCCGCCGCTTCGGTGTCAATCACGCCGACATCCAGCGCTGGAACGACGCCAACCAGCTGACCCGCCTGCAACCAGGCCAGCGCGTACGCATCGAGACCCAGGGCCTGTAACTCCCCTGAGCCTGCCAATGAAAAACCCGCTGTCGCGGGTTTTTTCTTGTCTGCCAGCGGTCAGGCCGGCACTTACTCGGGGTCGCGGCTGTCCAGCAAAATGGTCACCGGCCCGTCATTGACCAGCGCAACCTGCATATCCGCCCCAAAAACCCCGGTAGGCACGGCGCGGCCGAGTACCCGGCTGAGGCTGTCAACAAACTGTTCGAACAGTGGTCTGGAAATATCACCACGCGCCGCCCGGCTATAGGAAGGCCGATTGCCCTTGCGCGTGGAAGCAAACAGGGTGAACTGGCTGACCGCCAGCACCTCGCCGCCCTGCTCCAGCAGGGAAAGATTCATCACCCCGGCATCATCATTGAAAATGCGCAGCTGGCTGATCTTGCGTACCAGCCAGTCGATATCCTGCTGGCCATCCACCTCTTCCACCCCCACCAGCAGCAGCAGGCCGGGGCCAATCTGCCCGCATACCTCGCCGGCAACCGTCACGCTTGCTGCACTCACCCGTTGAACTACGACCCGCATGCCCACATCTCCTGAAGTCTGACCTGCCATTCTACCCGCTGGGAGCGCGTGATGAATATTCTGAAGATTGCCGCCTTTTCCGATGGCGAGCGCGGGGGCAACCCGGCCGGCGTAGTCATCCAGCCCACCCTGCCCGCTGACCGTGAAATGCAAGCCATTGCCGCCGAGCTGGGCTTCTCGGAAACCGTCTTTGCCATGCCGCAAGGCCAGGGCTGGCGGGTGCGCTATTTTTCCCCGGAAGCAGAAGTACCGTTTTGCGGACATGCCACCATTGCGCTGGGGGCAGCGCTGGCCATGCACTACGGCGATGGCGACTTTCCCCTGCAGCTGAATCAGGCCAGCATCAGCGTCAGTGGCCAGTATCAGGCCGGCCGGCTCAGCGCCGCCCTGCAATCACCACCGACCCGCAGTGCACCGGTAGCAGCCGCCTTGCTGCAAGAGGTGCTCGCCTTGTTCGGACTGAGCCCCGCCCAGCTTTCCCCCGAGCTGCCTCCAGCCCTGATTCATGCCGGTGCCGACCACCTGCTGCTGGCGGTGCAGGAGCGTGCCACCCTGTCCGCCATGCGCTATTCACTGGGAGCAGGACGTGACTTGATGCGCCGTGCCGGCCTCACCACCATCCTGCTGCTATGGGCAGAAAACCGGCAATGCTTTCACAGCCGCAACGCCTTTGCCGCCGGTGGCGTGTATGAAGACCCGGCCACCGGCGCCGCCACCGCCGCCCTGGCCGGTTATCTGCGCGATATCGGCTGGGAGCATGGTGGCCATATCGAGGTGATACAAGGCGAGGACATGGGCCAGCGCTCTTGCCTGCATGCGGCCATTCCGCCAGAACAAGGCAGCTCGATTCGCATATCCGGCCGCGCCAGACTCATGGAGCCGGCGCACTAAGCCGCTGTCTCCGCTACAATTCCCCCCTACTCCGCAGCAAGGATCCGCCTCATGTTGATGGTACTCTCGCCGGCCAAAACGCTGGACTACACCACGCCCTCCCATACCACGCGCTACACTCGGCCTGATTTTCTGGCCGACAGTCAGCAACTGATCACGGTATTGCGCGAAAAAAGCCCGGCAGATATTGCCCGCCTGATGAATATCAGCGACACGCTGGCCACCCTGAATGTGGGCCGCTATCACGACTGGACCCCCGACTTCACCCCGGACAATGCCAAGCAAGCCGTGCTGGCCTTCATGGGAGATGTTTACGAGGGGCTGGATGCCGCCAGTCTGAACGAAGCACAGCTCGACTATCTGCAACAGCATCTGCGCATCCTGTCCGGGCTGTATGGCCTGCTGCGCCCGCTGGACCTGATGCAAGCCTACCGGCTGGAAATGGGCACGAAGCTGGCCAATCCGCGTGGAGCCAATCTGTATGCCTTCTGGGGAGAGCGTATTACCGCCGCCCTGAATCAGCTGCTGGAGGCAGCAGAAAACCCGACACTGGTCAACCTCGCCTCCGACGAGTATTTCAAATCGGTCAAACCGGCCCAGTTGCGCGGCCGGCTGATTACCCCGGTATTCCAGGATTTCAAGAACGGCCAGTACAAGATCATCAGCTTCTACGCCAAACAGGCGCGCGGCCTGATGGCGCGCTGGGCCGCCCTGCATGCGGTAGACACGCCGGAAGCACTGCAGGACTTCAATCTGGCGGGCTACCGGTTCGAGACGACCGAGTCAGACAGCCAGCGCTGGGTATTCCGCCGCCAGCTGGCCTGAACCCGGGCTGGCCGGCCTGGATCGTCAGCTTCCCACCTTGTTGGCCAGCGCCAGCCCCTGCTCGAAAGCCGTGGCGTTGGCCAGCGTGGTTTCAGCGATATTGTCCAGCGCCTCGCGGGTGAGAAAACCCTGGTGCGCCGTGACCAGCACATTGGGAAAGGTCAGCAGGCGCGCCAGCTGGTCATCCTGCAGGCCGACTTCCGAGTGGTTTTCGAAAAACACCCCCTCCTCCATCTCATACACATCCAGCCCCACCCCGGCCAGCCGGCCATCCTTCAGCGCCGCAATCAGGGCCGTGGTGTCCACCAGCGCCCCACGACTGGTATTGATCAGTACCGCACCGCTTTTCATGCCGGCCAGCGCATCGGCATTGATCATGTGCTGGGTTTGCGCTGTCAGCGGCAAATGCAGGCTGACCACATCGCACTGCTGCAGCAATTGCGCCATCGACACATATTCAAAGCCCAGCTGCTGGTCCAGCCCTGCCTGGGGATAGACATCGAAAGCCAGCACCCGCATGCCAAAGCCCTTGGCAATGGCTATCGTGGCCTGACCGATGCGACCGGTTCCCACCACCCCCATGGTCTTGCGATACAGGTCGAAACCCACCAGCCCATCCAGTGAGAAATCCATTTCACGCACCCGCACATAGGATTTGTGGATGCGCCGCACCACCGCCAATAACAGGGCAAAGGCATGCTCGGCCACCGCGTGCGGCGAATAGGCCGGCACCCGGGTCACCACGATGCCGTGCTGCTGACACGCCGCCAGGTCCACCCCGTTGAAGCCGGCACAACGCAAGGTGATCAGGCGCACGCCACGTTGCGCCAGACGGGCAATGACCTCGCCATCCAGCCGGTCATTGACAAAGGGACAGACCGCCTCAACGTCATGCACCAGCTCCAGCGTGTCCCGATTGAGCCGGGGTTCAAAATAGCTCAAGTGATGGCCAAACTGCTGGTTGGCAAGATCCAGGCTTTGACGGTCGTAGTTTTTGGTATCGAAAACAGCGATGCGCATGGTGGGGGTCGCCAGAAAGTGGAAGAGCTTCCAGTATAACGCGCGCCGAAGGCAGGCCGCGGGCGATGAAATACAGGGAACCCATATGCAAAAACCCCGTCAAGCAAGGCTTGATCGGGGTTTTTACTACCGTGCAGCAAGCTGCAGGGAATTGGTTGCGGGAGCAGGATTCGAACCTACGACCTTCGGGTTATGAGCCCGACGAGCTACCAGACTGCTCCATCCCGCGTCAGTGTCCTGTCGCTGTCTTCTGCGCTGTTTGTTCAGAAGAGGAGTGCATATTACCTGCCATGATGGGCAGCGTCAACACTTTCTTAAAATAAATTTAATATGCCACCGAAATCATTTGTAAAACTAATTAACATTTCGCCGCTTGCCTGACACATCTCCTCAATACGGCTGGCCTAAAGTAGCCATTGTGTTACCACCCGTCACTTCTGCCCCATGAGTGACTGGTCTCTTGCGGCACTTGCCGTCGCCTCCCCCAGGGACGAAGTTGCTGCAGACAGGTAGCCAGTGCAGTTTGAATCGTTCTGCTTCAGCTCCGGCGGAGTGCAGCGCGTATTCTCCTAAGTGTTCATCACGGAAATTTTGGGCCGCCAATTGGCGGCCCCTTTTTTTGTCTTCAAGACAGCCAGGCCGGCCTGGAATGGCGCAACTGCCGCCTTCCCAACCAGGTCAGTCCCAGCAGCAAGCCCATGATGCCGTAGCTGACAAAGGGCGAAAGCAATAAAAAGGTCTCCACCGGCAACTGCCAGATCATCAGGCAGCGGATGAGTGTTTCCAGTGTCAGTCCGGCTCCCCACAGCAAGGTCATCTGTCGAATGCCCCGGCGAAATGCTGGCTCTTGCCAGCGCTGGATAAAACGCACCTGCCCATCGACCGACTCGCGTGCAACCGTGGCCAGCGCCAGATGATAAACCAGCGGCCGCCCGAGCAGCAGCGACAACAGGAAAACCACGCCAACCAGTCCCGACAACAAGGACTCCCGCATCAGCAAGATGCGCGGGCTTCCTCCCAGCAGCATCACCAGCAGTGACAAGGCAATCCCCCCTAGCACCAGCAGGCTGAGGGCATCAATCCGGCGAAAACGCAGCAATTCGACTGCGCTCCACGCAATGGGGGGAAGCGAGGACACCATCAGCGCCGTGGTTTCTCCCCACTGCGGCAGTGCCCAGCGATAAGCCAGCCAGGGCAGCAGAAAGTTGAACAGCAGCTCCGGCAGCAGTTTGAACAAGCGGGACATAAGCCATATGCGCGGGGGAAAACAGCGATGATAGGACAAAAGTCGGGCAGACCTCCAGCCAGTGGCCGCAATGTGCAAGGCCGGCAAAGCAAAACCCCGCCGGCGGCGGGGTTGTGTTGTCTGTGTACTGACCCGCTGTTGCGGTCAGCAGCTACTGCAATTATGCGGCGGCGTGGATGAAACCGTTGGCCGGATAAAAGGCGCTGGCAAGACCCAGCACGGATTGGAAAGTGACTTCGAACATCTTGCCAACCTGGCGAATGCTGACGACGGTGTAGTGGACGATATCGCCACTGTCTTTATGCTCAAGAACGGTATAACCCGGTTGCAATTGAGAGATTTTCATTTAGGTATTTCCTTGTTTTTTTTATCATTGCGACAAAATTTTTAGTTTGATCTAAAGGTTTAACACGTTATTGACAAATTAGCCAACAATAAAGTTCCGCATCGCGTTGATGAGGCACTGTAACAGTGACAAATGACACATTCGTGACGAATTTCCGGCAATAGTGCTACAAAAACAAAGCCCTGCCGATACGGGATCGGCAGGGCCTTGGGCTTGCTTCAGGCTTGGTGTTTAACCGATACGCATGCCCGGCGCCGCACCCTGATCCACGTCCAGCAGGAACAGACCGGAGCCCTCTTCGGCACCGGAGGCGCAGACGATCATGCCTTGCGACACGCCAAAGCGCATCTTGCGCTCGGCCAGATTGGCCACCACCACCACATTGCGGCCCACCAGCTTTTCCGGCTCCTGATAGGCAGCACGGATGCCGGAGAAGATGTTGCGCTGTTCAAAGCCCAGGTCGACGGTGAACTGCAGCAGCTTGTCCGAACCTTCAACAAAGTTGCAGGCCAGCACCTTGCCGATGCGCAGGTCCACCTTGGCAAAGTCGTCGATCTTGATGGTGTCGGCCAGCGGCTCGTAAGCGGCAGCCGCCGGGGTATTGGCAGTAGCTTGCATATTCTGTTTGTTTGCTTCGATCAGTTTGTCGATCAGCGCCGGGTCGATGCGCTGCATCAGGTGCTGATAGGTATTGATGGTGTTGCCCAGCAGCAGGCTGTCGGCATCGGCCCAGCTCAGCGGCGCCACGCCGAGGAAGGCTTCCACGCCTTCGGCCAGCTTGGGCAGTACCGGCTTCAGGTAGATGGTGAGCAGGCGGAAGGCGTTGATCAGCACGGTGCAGACTTCCTGCAGGCGCGCATCCTGCCCCTCCTGCTTGGCCAGCTCCCACGGCTTGTTGGCGTCGACATAGGCATTCACCTCATCGGCCAGCGCCATCACATCGCGCAGGGCCTTGGCGTATTCGCGGGCTTCAAACGCGGCAGCCAGTTCCGGCGCAGCAGCCTGCAGCTGGTGCAGGATGGCGGTATCCGCCACGCTGTCGGCCAGCTTGCCGCCAAAGCGCTTGCTGATGAAACCGGCAGAGCGGCTGGCGATGTTGACGTACTTGCCCACCAGGTCGGAATTCACCCGTGCCACGAAGTCATTGAGGTTGAGGTCGATGTCTTCGATGCGGCCATTGAGCTTGGCCGCCATGTAGTAGCGCATCCATTCCGGGTTCAGGCCGCAGTCCAGATAGCTCTTGGCCTGGATGAAGGTGCCGCGCGACTTGGACATCTTCTGCCCGTCCACGGTGAGGAAGCCGTGGGCAAACACGCCAGTGGGCGCGCGCAGGCCGGAGTAGTTCAGCATGGCCGGCCAGAATAGGGCGTGGAAATACAGGATGTCCTTGCCGATGAAGTGGTACATCTCGGCATCAGTACCCGGCTTGAACCAGGCATCAAAATCGATGCCCTTGCTGTCGCACAGATTCTTGAAGCTGGCCATATAGCCAATCGGTGCATCCAGCCACACATAGAAGTACTTGCCCGGCGCATCGGGAATTTCAAAACCGAAATACGGGGCATCGCGGCTGATGTCCCAATCCTGCAGGCCGCCTTCGATCCACTCGTTCATCTTGTTGAGCGATTCCGGCTGCAGGTGCGGCTGGCTCACGCCATCGGCACGGGTGGTGCTGCCGCTGGTCCAGCCCTTGAGGAAATCAGCGCACTCGCCCAGGCGGAAGAAATAGTGTTCGGAAGTTTTCAGCACCGGCTTGGCACCGGACACCGCCGAGTAGGGGTTCTTCAGCTCGGTCGGGTTATAGGTGGCACCGCATACTTCACAGTTGTCGCCGTACTGGTCCTTGGCCCCGCACTTGGGGCATTCGCCCTTGACGAAGCGGTCCGGCAGGAACATCTGCTTTTCCGGGTCGAACAGCTGCTCGATGGTGCGGCTGGAAATCTTGCCGTCGGCGCGCAGCGCCTTGTACACCTGCTCGGCAAAGGCTTTGTTTTCCGGGCTGTTGGTACTGTAGTAGTTGTCGTGACCGATCAGGAAACCCTGCGAATCGGCCAGATGCAGTTCGCGCACGGCATCCACCAGCTGGGTGGGAGTGATGCCCTGCTTTTCGGCGGCCAGCATGATGGGCGCGCCGTGAGTGTCGTCGGCGCACACGTAATAGCACTCGTGGCCGCGCATTTTCTGGAAGCGTACCCAGACGTCGGTCTGGATCTGTTCCAGCATATGGCCCAGATGCAGCCCCGCGTTGGCGTAAGGCAGTGCGCTGGTCACCAGAATCTTGCGTTTGCTCATTGGGTGTTCCTGAAGGTAAGCGATCTCAAGCGGACGATTATAGAGCCGGATGCCGCTGCCGGTCACGGCGCAGATCGGCAAAAACCCGGCAGGCCGCAGCAAAGGCGGGCCAGCCGGGTTGATTGGCGGGTACTTGGCGGAAAATCAGCTGTTCTGGGTTTGCAGCTCGGGTGGCAGATAATCAGCCGGTGCCGCGCGCTCGGCCATGGCCTGCGGCACGGTGCTGCGTGCCAGCACCACAAACAGCACAGCAGTGAAGACCGAGCAGGCGGCAAAGCCGGCCATGCCCCCCAGCAGGTAGGCCAGACGGAAGATTTCGATGCCCAGTGCGTAGCCGGCCATCGACAGCATGCTCATGGACGCCGATACCGTGCCCTTGGCCACGGGCGAGGACATCAGGGCAAAGCGGTAGAGCACGCCAAAGCTCAAGCCTTCGCCAAAGCTCATCAGGCTCATGCCGGCCACCATCAGCCATACCGGCTCGCGGGCAAACAGCACGCCGCCCAGCATCAGCAGCAGGCCGCTGATGATAGGCCCCATGCCGACAAACACCGAACGGCCCAGCGGCCAGCGGTCGGCCAGCAATACCAGCGCGAAATTGCCAGCGATCAGGCCACCGAACACCGGCAGCTGCATCAGGCCGTATTGCAGGGTGCTCATGCCCAGATCCTGTACCAGCAGCACCGGCGACAAGGCAATCCAGCCCATCAAGGGCAGGGCCAGCAGGGGAATGCACAGGGCCGACAGCAGGAAGCGGCGCTGGCGGAACAGGCGCAGGTAATCACGGCCCATTTGCGACAGCGGCAGCTTGTCATGACTGGGCGTGACGGTTTCCGGCATTTTCCAGATCAGGCCCAGCAGCGCGATAAAGGACATGGCGGCAATCACCAGGAAGCAGCTGCGCCACGGGGCGATTTCCACTAGCGCGGCACCGGCCAGCGGGCCGACCAGCGGTGCGATCAGCGCCACATTGGCCATCAGCGCGGTGACCTTGACCGCTGCGGTTTCTTCAAACGCCTCTTGTACGGCGGCATAGCCCACCGCATTGATAAAGCACAGCCCCATGCCTTGCAACACACGCAGGGCAATGAAACTTTCGATGGAATGCACCAGATAGCTGGCCAGGCAGGCCAGCATGAAATAGGCCACGCCAAACAACAGCACCGGACGGCGGCCGATACGGTCGGACAAGGGGCCGGTCAGCCAGGGCAGCACGGCTCCGCCAATCAGAAAGGCGGTCATCGAGGTGGCAACCCACGAGGTATTCACCATGAATTCACGGGTCACCTGCAGCATGGCGGGCTGCACCATGTCGTTGGCGATATAAACGGCAAATTCGAACAAGACCAGCGCGAGGGGAAACAGCAGATTGGCCGGACTGAGAGAAACATGTTTGGACTGCAATGCAACAACCTTTCTTGATGACAAAGAGCAAAGCCATGGCCTGACAGGGCCGAGCCGGTGCCAAACGGCAAGCGGAATACGCGCCGTGGCGTGAAAAAAAAGGGGCTGATTCTACGCTTATCAAGCGCTTACGGCAAAATCTTTCGAGATGAAGCAATCAGCAGCAGGCGCTGCCCGGCAAGCATGCGATGACCATAGCCACCCGGCCAAGGCGGGAGTAACATGCCTGCTGGCGCAACGGGAGCCACGCACCCGTGCTAAAACATAGTAAAATTGTCGGGTATTCCACCCATCCCCATTGCTCCCATGCTCTCCAAACTGACCAAGCTGTTCGGTGCCAAGCCGGACGCAGATAGCGCAGCCGACACCATGACCCTGACCGATGCCCAAGTGCTGGAGGCCGTTGCCGGCCTGATCGATGCCAATACCGGCAAAACCTACAGCGCAGCCAAAGCCGTCAAGAACATCCAGATCAGCGCCGACCAGCTGGCGCTGGAAGTGGTACTCGCCTACCCGGCGGCCAGCCAGTTCGACAGTGTGCGCAGCCAGTTCGACACCGCGCTGCAGCCCATTGCCGCAGGCCGGGCACTGCAGATTACCGTGCGCAGCCAGATCACCAGCCATGCCGCCCAGCGCGGCGTGCCGCTGCTGCCTGGCGTCAAGAATGTCATCGCCGTGGCTTCCGGCAAGGGCGGCGTGGGCAAATCCACCACTGCCGTCAACCTGGCCCTGGCGCTGCAAGCCGAAGGCGCACGCGTGGGGATTCTGGATGCCGACATCTACGGCCCCTCGCAACCGCTGATGCTGGGCCTGCAAGGCCAGCGCCCGGAAACGCCGGATGGCAAAAGCTTGCAACCGATCGTCAATTACGGCATCCAGACCATGTCCATCGGCTATCTGGTGGATGCCGACCAGGCTATGGTATGGCGCGGTCCCATGGTCAGCCAGGCACTGCAACAACTGCTGAACGACACCCACTGGGACAATCTGGACTACCTGGTGATCGACATGCCGCCCGGCACCGGCGACATCCAGCTGACGCTGTCGCAAAAAGTGCCGGTTACCGGGGCGCTGATCGTCACCACGCCGCAAGATATTGCCCTGCTGGATGCGCGCAAGGGTGTCACCATGTTCCAGAAAGTAGGCGTGCCGATTCTGGGCATGGTGGAAAACATGGCCATCCACATCTGCAGCAACTGCGGTCATGCCGAGCACATCTTCGGTGAAGGCGGTGCGGCACGCATGGCGGCCGACTTTGGCGTGGACGTGCTGGGCTCGCTGCCGCTGGACATGGGCATCCGCCTGGCCGTCGATGAAGGCAAGCCAACCGTGGCCGCCGACCCGGATGGCGCTATCGCCACCCTGTACAAGGACATTGCGCGCAAGCTGGCGGTCAAGGTGGGTGAAAAAGCCCAGGACTTCTCCGGCAAATTCCCCAAGATCGTCATCCAGAACAACTAAGCCGCACAGCATGATTGCGATGTTCGACTC